>CAZMJD010000093.1:0-6545 GCA_964566385.1 uncultured Candidatus Poseidoniales archaeon
CTGCAGGATTGATGCCGAATTCAATGGGAGAGGATACCGTTCCTTCAGCGTGAAGCTCTCCATAAGCAGTGATCGATGAATTGGTCGTGTTCATGTAGACCTTGACACCCGGCTCGATGGTCAGGCGAACTCCAGGTGCGACCGACAAGGGACCGATCAGGTAGTAGGGTGAGTTGTTGAGCAACATCGTCTGATTGAAGATGAGTGTTCCAGAGACTGATTGAGGCAGAGGGAGACTGCTGGGAGTGGTGCCATTCCAATCAAGTTGAGTCATTGCTGCGCTCTTCCAGAATGGGGAGTAGTTCACCCACCCTCCGCCGTTGCTGTCCAGATAATCACTGATGTTCGAATCAATCGTGGTGTTGGAGGCCGATCCCCACCAGTTGTACGGTGCCCTCATATTCCCTATATTGTACGTATATCGCAGATTCTTCCATCCATTGGCAGGGGTGAACGAGTTGTTCTGTATGATCCACTTTCCGTAGTCGTTCCCATCGATGTAGTAGCTGGTCCAACTGCCGGTGGTGGGCGGTGCCTTGGTCGAGGTGAATGTCGAATCACGCAGGACCAGACCTGTGGACGATGATCCTGAGGAGGCCTTCAGGACGATCTGTGAATCGATGAACGTGTTGTTGCTCATCTCCATCAGTCTCGAAGAGCCCGAGGATGGAGTGATCTCCACCCTGGTATCGGTGAAGGTGGAATGCTTCATCGCTTGGTATGTGGTGTATGATTCAGCTCTCAGATCGAGCTTGGAGACATCGGTGAATGTTCCTTGGAAGAAGAGTGGCCGCGCCGCAGTGGAGCTTGTCCAGTCATAGTATCGGGCGTACACGCGACTGGTGATCCTAGTGAACGTCCAATTGCTCACCGTTGCGCTGTAATCGAGACAATAGGTGGCGGAGTTGCTCATTGAAGCATATCCGACCTGGTACAGCTCGACTTCGTTCACGTCGGTGAGGCTCACCTCGCCGTTCCAACTCCCGCCCCCACAACGGTTGTGGAACTGGTTCGAGGAATGCTCCACATAGGTCATGTTGTGGATGGTGATGTTGTTGATCTGCCATTTCGCTGAAGTCCCTCCGTAGTTCTGGAAGTAGACTCTCCCTCCATCGTAGAGGGTCAGATTGTCGAGTGCTGAGAACGAATTCGAGCGTCCGAAGTAACCGGTTTTGAGCATGTCATATGCATTCGAACAGCTGCTCCCTGCCTGGCGAGTTCCCCAGATGGTCACATTTCGGAGCAGCAGCGGTGTCTTTCCAGAATTGGGTGAGTCACTCTTGATACCCGACCACCATCCATGGGTGCAGTTCCGAGTGACTGCAGGATTGATGCCGAATTCAATGGGAGAGGATACCGTTCCTTCAGCGTGAAGTTCTCCATGAACGGTGATCGATGAATTGGTCGTGTTCATGTAGACCTTGACACCGGGCTCTATGGTCAGGCGGATGCCTTTCTGAACTGTAATCGGGTAGTTCAGGTAGTAAGGGGAATTCGCTTTGGTCCAAGTCGTGTTGAAGGCGACTGATTTCGAGGCGTTGCGGGCCTCCATTGATTCTGGTATATCGAATAGTACGCTAACTTCAGCCTCACTTGAATCGTTCAGGAGCAGTGCGGAGAAACTGCTGAGCAGAAAGAGTGCGACGAGGCAGGTGGCGTTCCTACGGACACTCATGGTCAAAGGGAATCCTGTCACTTGTAATTCATGCTTTGCGAGGGATGTTGTCAAGATCATTGAGTCCCCTGTCTTCTATATCCTAGAATGGCACTCCTGTCGACGGTTCCGAAATTATGGCTATCTTCACTTGCCAGAGGATCTGGATTGTCACCCTCGAGAAGATATCTTCCTTCTTGAATCTCAGAGATTCTCTTGACCAATCTGACACTCGGTGTGAAAGGGTGCTGGGCTAACACAAGGTCTCCGACCTCAAGGACGGAGGAACCGATCGGCTCGAACTCAATGCTATCCCCATCCCTGAGGGTGGGCCACATGCTGTCTCCTCGGATGATGACTTCGATCACGTCATCCCTCTCAGGATGCCCTGATCCAAGGGACCTCTCGTCCTTTGACCGCCCAGAACATGTTGTGGATAGCCTCGATAGCATCCATCAACTCTTGAGCATGAGTGGAAGAGACTTCGACTTTGCATGCACTACACAGTTTGGCAGCCTTCCAAAAGGTGTCGTGCAGATCCGGATTTCCTTCGAGATGCTGAGGCTTGAAGAAATCCGTCCACAGGACCAACAGCTCGTCCTTACACTTCTGTGCTTCTTCCTCTTTGATTGCAGCGTATCGGCTCATTGTGTTGAGGTAGGCGGCCATGCCTGCACCATCCGAGGTATCTGGACACTCGAGTGCAAGCATCTTGTTGGTCATTGATTGTACTGCCTCTCCTGCGATGCGAGCACTAGCTGGGTCGTATACTCCACAAGGGCCATCGCAATGAGCAGAGGCTTCAATGGGGTTCAGGTTGGGTAGTCTGTTTGCCATGAACCTCGCAGTGATTCGAGGTTCAATAAAGCATGCATGCTTTCATCATGACAGTAATCTGAGGATGGCCTCTACGCAATATATCCCATATGCCGTTCAGATGTAACAGGGTGACGTCAGCATCATATGGGGCGCGGTCTCGGTTCGTCACATGCGGAGGGGTGCAGCTTTTGCCGTCTCTCTTCTTCTCCTCTGCCTTCTTCCAGTTGTTCCTGTCGTTGGACAGACATCGGATTCTATCATCTTGAGCGAATTCTATGTCAGCCCGAACTCGATGTACTCGAACAACACATGCACGAATTGTCATGGTGCCCTCGATCTGAATGGCGATGGTGAATACGGGAAATATTCGGACCAATTCATCGAGTTACACAATCCGACAGGGGTGGACCTTGATCTGACGGGATTCACTTTGGAATATTTGGAAGGAGGTGCATCCTCGGGGATGTCATGCACTCTTTCGGGCCCCGGTAGTCAGATTCCAGCGGGAGGTTATCGAGCAGTGTTCAGTGCATCGTCGAATCTCATCCTCAATTGGTATGATGGAGGTGACATCATTCTTCTGGACGCTTCAGGAGCACTTGTTGACTCCGCCTCGTTCACAGCTAGGAATTCGGAATCATTCTATGGCTCAGTCTACGCATTGGATGGTACGCAGTGGGTCCAGTCAGAACCGACACCTGGCCTTGCTAATACTGAGAGCTGGTCTGGTGCTGATTCCTCATTGCATGGTGAATGCACGCCAATCGATTCGACCCAGTATTCTGATGCCTACATCCTTCGTGGTCGTGTAGTTCCGATGACCGGTGAGAATGCGGTGATGGAGGATGCTTCATTGCTCATTCATGAGGGGATGATCCAAGCGATATGGGAGTCAGAACCACCGGTCAACATCTCTGGTATCAAAGTCATTGAGACAGGTGGTACCATCTATCCTGGTCTGATCGATGGTCACAACCACGTGCACTACAATCACGTGCCGTTATGGGATTTTGATGTACATGTCTCACCGACCAGCCAGAGTGCCGAGGGAGGTTACGCTAATCGCAATCAATGGAAGAATCATCCAGATTATGGGCGCTCGATCACATGGCACAAGAACCTCAACCAGTATGCTTCATTCTGGGGATTCGGCGATGAACAGATGAAGTACTCCGAGGTCAAAGCTCTCGCAGGTGGTGTCACAGCAATTCAGGGCAGCCCTGCGAGTTATACTTCCGGATGGGATGACATCCTTGTTCGTAACATCGAATTGGATACATTCGGTCAAGGTGATGAGATTCACACGAAAGTGACAACGCTGGAGGATGATTATGTGGGTGCACACATCACCCGAGGCAACGAATCGCGAACGCTTGATGGATGGTACTTGCATCTGTCCGAAGGCGTGGATGAATCAAGCAGGGCCGAGTTCGACATACTGGTACAGAATGGTCTTCTTGTGGATGAATTGATTGTGGTCCATGGAACTGCTCTGACTCCTGCAGAATTCCAACAGATGGGCACAGTTGGTGCTGACTTAGCGTGGTCACCGTTATCGAATCTGTTGCTGTACGGTAACACTACGGATGTCCGAGCTGCGGATAGATATGGCGTCCGCATCTCCTTGGCGCCTGATTGGAGTCCCAGTGGGGCGAAGTCATCCTTACATGAGCTCAAGGTTGCTGACCAATGGAATCAACAGGTGATGGACGGTCATTTCAGTGATTATGAACTGGTTTCGATGGTGACTTGTAACCCCTCCTTTGCCAATAATTGGGATGGATATGTCGGCCGTCTTCTTCCGAACATGGTGGCCGACATCGTTGTGCTTGATACCTTCCATGAAGACCCTTATCGTAACATGATTGAGGCTATCGATGCTGATGTACGTCTGACTGTGGTTGGAGGTATGCCCCTGTTCGGAGATGAATTCATCATGCAGGCCCTGAAGGGTGATGATTGGGAGAGCATCGATGGTTCCGGGTTCAGCAAAGCTGTCGATGTAACCTTTCCAAGTGCCTTCAATGGTCATCAGACCTGGTCTGAGATATCTTCGAACATGGCCGTGTCTATGAGTGGCGATACGGCTGCGATGAAGGAACATTGGGCCGAGGGCCAGAATCGTTCTCTCTCGGAGTTTGAAGATTGGCTCGATGATGAATGGCCTGGTTACGGTGATGTTCCCTTGGATCCTGTGTTCACGACAGGGGATGCCCGTTATTTCGATGTCATCAATCGCTCGAAGCATGGCAATACTCACATCGATCTGAGTGTTCTGTGGTCCAGATACTACAACATCGAGATGGTTGATGGTGATCGAACAGGGGGTACCTTGGCAGTTGTCACGACAGGTCAAGGTGGACCGTCGTCCGGTGATACCTCGGTAGTTGGTGACTCAATCCTGCCCGGTGATTCACAAGATGATCTGCAAGATGTCAATGGTCAGACTATGACCGCCGATAACTCATCGGCACCATCTTCTTCCATCTCTCTGGTAGATGGGGCTGACATCTTCGAATGGGATATGATTCTACTAGGGGTTGGGGCATTGGTGATGGGACTTTTCGCTATCGGTACCATTCTGTTCGCAGTTGGCACGCTCACTCGTGGTCATAGGATTGACACGTCTGAGGAGGAAGGATTCCTTTGGGACCCTGGAGTGCGTGAAAAGCGGTAGCGTGAAAACATGGATGCCGTTGGGGCCCCATGGAAAAGGCTACAATCCGCGGAATCGCTTTGGCATTGCTCATTGGCGCAGTGATGCTCCCATGGTTCACATTATCTCAAGCAACAACGGTTGAGGACAATAAGCACAAGGATAATTCGAAAATCAAACTTACCGTAGGTCCCGATCGCATCGTGACCAGTTCCACGGATGTCATTCAGAAGAATGATGATGTCCAAATAATCGAAACAGGGGCCGCAGCTCCAATAAGGACGGATGCTGAATCGGTCTCCTCCACATTAGGGGCCGAACATAGCCGAGCCATCGTTTTCTTTGCGCAGATCAGATTCCTCTTACTGATCTCGATTGGACTGATTATGACAGATTTCCTGTTCGGCGATCGTCTTGAAGGCAAGGAAGCGATACTTTCCATCGCAGCAACGGCTTGTGTTGGCCTTGCAGCTGCTCTTTTCCTCATCGGTGGCGCAGATGCGATGCAGGATGGTGTCGGACGAGTCCTCGCTCAAGACATAACTTGTGAGTCTGGAAATCAGGATGACCTAGACCGTTGTGATAAGCGCAATGAGTTCACTGGCCTTGTCGGTTTCCCAAGTTATGAATACACTGAGAACAGGTTCTGGGGTGGTAGTGATGATAATCCCGAGAACAAGGAGATTACGGCTAAGGAATCAGCCTCGTGGCGCCCTGCATCTGGATTCCTCCTCGCTGTGCTAGGTTGTGTCGCATTGGTGTTGACATTGTTGGGTTCGGATCCTGAGAAAGCTGCTGAGCGCAAGCGGCTCAAGGCAGAGAAGAAAGCCGCGAAGGCAGCAGCCGCTGCCGCTCCTCCCGCCATGCCGGGCATGGCAGCCGCTCCGATGCCCGGTGCCGCTGCAGTACCTCCACTGCCTGCTGATGCTCCTCCTGCCCCTATGGCTCCAGCCGCAGCGGCAGGAACTGGCTATCCGCCAATTCCACCACCTTAGTTGATTTCAGCGGAGGCTGTGCGTGAAGATCCTCGTCGTGTTCAAGAAGACCTTCGAGTCAGCCCATGATAGGTGCATGGAAAGGGTCGAGTCTGCCTGCAGACGCGCCCAGCAGGCACAACGTGCAACCTTCACTCTACGCCCTCGAGATCTTGTCGAGAGGTCTGATTTTGAGGACCGGGACATGGTCGTCGTTGTCGGTGGAGATGGAACATTGACCTCAATCGCTCATAATGTGGGTTCTGATGTTCCTGTGCTCGGTGTCAATAGCCATCCAATCGCTGAGGATCCTGAGGGCAGTGTGGGCTTCTACCTCGATTCAGATGCTGAGAGATTCGAGGAACATCTTGACCGCGCACTCAGTGGCGATGTGATTACCAATGTCGTGCCTCGCCTCCAAGCTACAATCGTGACCACCTCT
>CAZMJD010000094.1:0-6514 GCA_964566385.1 uncultured Candidatus Poseidoniales archaeon
GGTCGTTGAATATCCAATCGGTGGGGGTGTGTGGGGGCGGTACAGCAATCGTCGTTACAAGCAACCAAAGCGGGTCGCTCGTTCCTGCAAGGAGGAACTGGCCCGATCTTCAGATTCCATCCTTCACATCACCGATCAGGAACAGGCCCATCTTGTTCCTCATGTTCGAACGCTTCCTGTTAGCGTCACTGTACACGACCTTTTCTTGATCGAACCACGCGTGGTCCGTTCAGTTTCTGTTGGTGACCCCGATCCAGGTCTGATGCGGCGCGCTGATCTGCGCCACATCCGAGCCGGCCTTGGCCGTGCCGATCTTCTGATTTGTATCTCTGAGGCGACAGCCACTGAGTGTCGTGATCTGTGGCCTGACAAAGATGTGGTCACGGTGCATCATGGAATCGATACCGAAGCTTTCGACCCGATCGAACACCCTCGAAAGGCTCCCTCAGGTCTTTCTTTCTCGGATGTCAATGTGTTATTCGTTGGCAGTGAAGACCCTCGCAAGAGGTTGGAATTCATTCTCGAAGTGCTCGCCCACCTGTCTGAAGAATCGAGGAAGAAGGTGGTGCTGCATAAGATCGGAGGAGAATCCAACGAAGGTATCAGACGTCATCTGGAGAGTGAAGCCGCTCGTCATGATATACGCCTGAACTGGGTCGGCAGAGTCGACGACGACGAGTTTCGAGCGTGGTATCAGAACGTCGACTTGCTCCTGTTCCCGAGCATCGCCGAGGGTTTTGGAGCGCCCCCTCTTGAAGCGATGGCATCTGGTTGTCCAGTGCGCGTAGCAGATATGCCTGCTCACAACGAGGTCGCTCCCGATGAATGGAAACTTCCTCCCGATGACCTTGAAGCTTGGTCGTTAGAATTGGAGACCCTCATCTCCAATCATGCCTTGGTGGATGGGCCGAGAGCCTCGGATGAATTAGCATTGGCACAAGCACGTCAATTCGACCTTGAGAGATGGTCATCTGCGATGTACGATGCCTGGTCTGGCTTGACTTCGTGACGTCACATCTCAGCGAACAGGTGTTAAACCGCATCGGACTCGGCTGCCTTCATGCTCAAGGTGGATTCTCTCCACAAGGGCTTCGGCTCTGGTTCCAATCGCCTTGAAGTCCTCAAAGGCATCGATATGGAGATCGAACAGGGCGAACTGGTCGCCCTGATGGGCCCATCTGGATGTGGCAAATCCACGTTGCTCAACATCATTGGAGGGCTGCTCGACGCAGATTCGGGTTCGATCAAGCTCAACGCCATGAAGTATGGGTTGCGCCCACCTTCAAAGGTCGTTGATGTGCGCCGAAACGGTGTGGGTTGGATCTTTCAGGACTTCCATCTCTTACCCCACCTTTCGGCCATGGAGAATGTTGCACTCGCCCTTGAGATGTCAGGGTCGGAATCGAGCGATGCCGATGAGAAGGCGAACTGGGCTATCGAGAAGGTTGGACTCTCTGACCGCTCAGATCATCTTCCAGACCAACTCTCTGGAGGACAGCAACAACGCATCGCAATTGCGCGAGCGATTGCAGGACAGCGCCCTCTCCTATTAGCGGATGAACCTACGGGGAATCTCGACATTCACTCAGGTGATGAGATTCTACAACTGTTCAAGGATCTGTGCCATGCCAAGGAGGACCCGATATCGATTCTCATGGTGACACATGACCCTAATCTCGCCTCCCAGGCTGACAGAATGCTCCTCCTTCGGGATGGTGTCACATTCGCTTCGAACATCAAGGATGCATGGGGTGAGGGGGAATGAAGGTCCTTGACAGGACTGCAGACTCGCTGCGATTAGCCTCTCTTTCTTCATGGAGAACGAAGGAGCGTGGTCTGGCAATCGTTGCTGGAGTCTTCCTTGCCTCGCTGGTAGTCACAACAGTTCTTGCTTACGGGAATGGGTTGTCACAAGCCTTTCTGGCAGGTGGAATCGAGGCAGACGTCATCGATGCCAAGGTGGACATGAAGCGTCCTCCCGGAGACAACGTCACTGGTCGTACGAACGATTCAGCGCAGTGGGCTTCTGTCTGTGATGATCTGTTGGAAGATGAATCGTTATCGGTCAAGGATTGTGATTTGGTATATGGGCGTCAAGGAGTCAGGGTGACGGGTTTCTTCGATCAGAATTTCATTCGCCCTCAACCGCTCAATGTCGAGAGCGTCACAGGAAGTATGACTGATTGGAGTAACGTTTCGTTCGATTATCCCGATCAGTTGGAGTCAGGGCCTCCGATCAATGGCCAGCGAAGTGTACGGCTCCTTGGAGATGGAAGTTGGGATGGAGAATTCGCCGACCGATATGCCGAGCAGATTCTGTATGGTGAGTGGCCGACTCCCGAACAGGCTGCCGAACAGCGCGCAGTCGTGCTACCTAATCAGGTCGCCTCCCAAGCAGGTGCGAGTGCGAACGACACCCTCGATGAACTCGTCTTCTCCTATGTGTCCGACTTCACACAACTACCGACAGAGATCGATCCCGAAACGTGCCAAGGCGTGGTCAACACCGGAGTGAATGGTTTCCAGTATTGCCGCCAGACCATCACTCTACAGAATCTCACCATTGCTGGAGTCTATGAGGACCGTCCTCCTGCCAATCCTGCACTGCAGTTCAATCACATCTTCATCGCATCCTCGATTCTCACGGCCGAGCAGAACTTCACTCTGATGGAGAACGATCACGCCTATCTCGCTCTTGCAATCGACCGTGGCAAACTTCCGAGTTCCTCGACATCAGCAGCTGCAGATTGGCTTGATGAGATCGAGAAGAGCGTTGAGGCAAGGAATTACACCAGTGCCGAGATCGAGGTCGATTATTACGATCTGATTTCAGGGACGCTTACGTTCCTCAATATCTACCTCGGTTTCGTACAGGTCTTCGATTACATCATCATGATTCCCATCATTGCTCTATCACTCTCAGTTCTTGCCTACGGCATGTTGCTCTCACTCGAGCAACGTCGTCGAGAGATATCGATTGAGCGCGTGATCGGCGCTACCTCCGAGACGCTGCAACGCATGGTTCTCGTCGAGATTCTTGTGATGAGTTCAGTGGCTTGGTTCGTTGGATATCTGTTAGCTTTGGCCACCGTGCCGCTGATTCTCAGTGCGGTTGGCTTCATGGAGTTCGATAAACCGGAGCAGCTTGACGTCAGCGTCACCCTTTCGCTGTTTTCGACCATCATCCTATTCGCTCTGGTTGTAGGGATTGCCGCACAATTCGGACGTTCACGGACTCGCTCATTCCTTGAGATGGAAATCGATGAAGGTGTGAAGAAGGTCGTTGTCAAAGAGGGTGGACGACGTTGGTTACAGAATCTCGTTTTCTTCATCGGCCTGATAGCTCTGGTTGAATCATACATCGAAGCGAAGGACTTCGCTTGGGATGTAGATGATGATGGTCTAATCTCTAACTTCATCTTCAATGGTCTTCTCTTCATCTTTGGTCCGTTCTTGTTATGGATTGGTGGTGCCTTGGTCCTTGGGCGGCTCGGTGCTCTTGGTCCAAAGATTGCTCAACTGATGTTCGGCCGTACACCCCTGTTGAAGGATGTACGTCGAGGCCTGCGACGCTCAGGCTCCGCTGAATCTGTGAATCGCTTGGCCATCATCATGATTCTGACACTCTCGATCGTCACTTTGGCAGCTGTTCAGGGTGAGACGGGTACGCAGGTAGATGAGCGGACTGCTTCGGCTCAAGTCGGCGCAGATCTTCAGGTCAAGTACACTGACAGCGTGAACGAATCTGTTGCAGAACAGCGTCTCAGGGATGCCCTCATCGAAATCGGTGAGGACCCAGATGCATCATTTGGACTGACAACCGTGCCAACAATTCTGACGAATGTCGAAGGAAAAGCGTCGAATATACCTACATGGGTACTCATGGACCATAGCAAGGATGTTCTCAGATGGGATGATCAGGCAGTTCCTAACAAGGATCGCTCCGCAGCCTTCGATGGATGGAAATCGAATATGTTCTCTGCAGGGGAGACTGCTGCCACAACACTCGATCTGACACGAGAGGTGGGCCGTGGTGACACAGCCACCAATGAAGAAGATACGACTCTCGAATTGATTCACAATCAGATCGACTTCGTTCTCATCCCTGCCGATCAGCAGGAAGACCCTCTGACTGCATTGGGTCAGGCCATTGAGGATCTGGGCCTGTCACCGAATTATTCAGGAAAGAATCTGAGTGCTTCTGAAACATGGGCAGGCTTCGATTTCAGTGGCTCAAACATGCTTGACATCAACCTCAGTGGCTCGGATCTGACCAACGCCTCATTGGCCGGAGCGGCCATCGGAAACGGCCTGTCTGACGTACAGCCGAACCTCACGGGCCTCGACTTGACCGGTGCGAACCTCTCAGGAGCGGGGATTCTCGATATCGAGCAGTTGAATCCGTTCAGTACATCTAATCTCCTGGATGGTGTCAACTTCACCGATGCGAATCTTTCAGGAGCTTGGGGTTTCTTCGATCTGAATTCCTCGATTCTCGATAATACCACATGTCCTGATGGCACCAACAGCGATCAGACGGGTTGTGCTTCAGGCCCGGCCTCCATCTTCACCTGGCCCACTGAGGTCGCTCTTGCGTTCCAACCTCTTGATTTCGCGATTGAGACGACCACTCGCAACACGACAGTCGATTTCATCGGTGAGCATCAGTGGATTCCAGGACTCGATGCTGCCGAGGCTCTCAATTCCATCATCATCGGTGAATCGACCTGGAGACAACTGGTTGGTGAAGACACAGCGAACAATCTGACTGCCACGACGTGGTTCTACAATGTCGGGACATTGGCGTCTAAAGATGATGGGGAGGTGCTCCGGCGTCTGAATTCTCAGCTCACGACCTTCAAGAACACCTCGACAGTCCAGGACTGGTCGACAGCTCACGAGGAGGTTGAGCGCAATGGTGGTCTGATTTATGGAACACCTGGCTTGCTCACGCTTCAGTTCGTTGTCGCTTCGCTTGCAGCAGTCGCCTCTGCATTCGTGTTCCTCACATTAGTGCTCACACAGCGCAGGAAGGAACTTGCTATCCTCCAAGCCATTGGTGCCAGCCCTAATCAGGTGATGCGCTTGGTCCTGTTTGAGATCCTATCAATCGTCATCTTCAGCATGGTGCTGGGTAGCATGCTTGGGGTCGGAATCTCATATGCGTTCAATGGATTCTTCGATATCTTTGGCTTCATCTTCCAATTGTTCGGAGGGAATTCGACTCCGATCGATCGTGATCTTCTGTTCCCATGGTTCCGACTGACAGTGGTGTATGTCATCGTCCTGGCAACGGTCATCACCGCACTCTTACTGACCACGCGTCAAGCATTGAAGGCTGATCTTGCAGTCACGCTCAAGGGGGAATGATACGATGGAGAACAACACCCCGATCCTTGAGGCAGACGGCCTGTATCACATCTATGAGTCAAAGGCCGAGGATGGCAACGTGGTTGCTCTCAGAGGCCTTCAGGTAGCGATAGCAGAGGGAGAAGCGGTCGCTGTGGTCGGGCCTTCTGGATCGGGTAAGTCGACCTTGCTCAAGTGCATCGGTGGCCTGATGAAGCCCACTGCTGGCATGGTGCGCATTGGAGGTGAGAACCTCACTCGCCTGACTGGGAAGGAGTTAGTCGAAGTTCGACAACGCATGGTCTCATTCATCTTCCAAGAGGGTAATCTTCTCCCTCACCTTTCAGCGGTCGACAATGTTGCTCAACCTCTTCGTCATCAGAAAGTAGCGCCTAAGGAGGCTAAAGCTCGGGCGATGGATCTTCTAGATCGTCTGGGTCTTGGTGAGCGTATGCACGCTCGCCCAGCCCTCCTCTCAGGCGGTGAGCAGCAGCGCACTGCAATCGCTCGAGCCCTAATCACCAAGCCCCGCCTCATCCTAGCAGATGAGCCAACAGGAGCTCTCGATCCGATCACCAGTCGTGAAGTGCTGACCCTGTTCACTCGCTTGCATGAGGAGGAAAAAGTCTCATTCTTGATCGTGACACACAATCGTGAGGTGGCAGACATCTGCGATCGCTCGCTTGAGTTGCGCGACGGACGCTTCGTGGCTCAGCACGGCACCCAACTCGATGTGTCTGACCTTGGAGGGTCCCGTGAACTGATTGTTGATGATCTTGGAACGGTCACTTTCCCTCCAGATGTTCTGATCGAAATGGGTGGGTCGGGAAGATACAGCGTCGAAGATCTATCGGCTGGCCGTCTAGTTCTGACTTCAGCAGAACAGTCCGAGAGCCTCGTCCAAGATGGTTCGATGTCTCTTTCGTCAACCTGCCCCGCTTGCAAATACGAGTATGAAGATGAGACGACCCAGTTGTGTCCATCCTGCGGCTCTTCTCGTCCCATGGTCTCATCGTGATGCTCAGACACTTGCCGCTCCATCAGCGAATCGTTCGGCCGCATCGACAAGACACGATGTGATTCCTGGTTCTGAGATCGAGTGTCCGGCATCTTGGATGATATGGAATTCGGCTTCTGGCCAGACTTTGTGTAGGTCCCACGCACT
>CAZMJD010000095.1:0-6492 GCA_964566385.1 uncultured Candidatus Poseidoniales archaeon
CGGGAAAGGAGGGCAAAAGAAGCGCCGCCGCCGCCGTGTTAAACTCAATCTCAAGTCCGCTTCAATCAAAGAAGCGGACGGATATGTCGATCGGATTGGGTGGACCACAAGTGACACTAGTAACCGACTAGAGGAGCCACCAAAACCGAAAGAACCAGAATTCATCAAACACCAATGTTCTGGGTGTGGTTATGTGATGAAAGTGCCTCGTCCACGGCGTGAAAAATACACGATTGTTTGTCCTCATTGTGATACACAAGATAAATTCGGCATGATTTGATGATCGCTCATGGAACGATGGGTTGATCTTGCACGGGCTCGTGAATTAACCACCTCTCTTGTTCTAGAGCGCGAGGAGCAGTCCATACCACTAACATCAGCACATGGTTATGTTCTAGCCCAGGATATCATTGCGGATCGGGATGATCCCCACGCGGATTTGAGTGCAATGGATGGATTTGCCGTCATTGCTTCGTCAACGCTTTCAGCCACCCCTGAAACACCAATCCTTCTTTCTATTCAAGATACCATCTTCGCAGGAACTGCCGACCCCCTCCCAGAATTATCAGAAGATCATGCTATTCGAATTATGACGGGCGGAAGAGTACCCATTGGCGCAACTGGAATTGTTCTGATTGAACACACCGAACTTGCCAAAGACGGTAAATTGTTGGTGTATCATCCAGGTGCTGATCATATACGTCGACAGGGCGAGCATCATCGCACAGGCGAAACAATCCTCCACAGAGGCCATCGAATTAACGCAGCAACGATCGCCACGTTAGCCACAGTTGGCTTGACTGAGGTCCGCGTTCTCACTCCTCTCCGGATTGCAGTATTACCAACGGGTGATGAACTCGTCGAACCAGATCAACCAGTTGTTTCCGGCCAGATACGAGAATCAAACAGTTGGGCACTCACAGCCCGTCTTTGTGCACTCGGTCATAATGCCGAACGCCTTCGACCCCAACCAGATCAAATCGATGAGTTGCGTTCACGCCTTGATGAACTCGCTCATACGTATGATTTGATCATCACAAGCGGCGGTGTCTCAATGGGAGATGCAGATTTTGTGCGCCAGCTAATGTTGGAAGAAGGTCAGACCTTGTTCTGGCGAATCAAAATGAAACCTGGCTCCCCCCCACTTGCTGGTCGGTGGAAAGGAACCCCGCTATTCGGATTACCAGGTAATCCTGTATCGAGTCTTGTTGTCCTTCGTATTCTTGTCGAGCCATGGTTGCAAAAATGTGATCTTGCTGAGCCCCAGGATCATCTCATCCAAGTTTGCCTTGGTAATGATCTTCCCGCTGCAAAAGATCGAATGGTGCTTACACGATTACAGATTGATTGGAGTCAAACTCCCATCGTCGCTCATGCATTTTCTCATCAAGGGTCAGGTCACACATCATCACTTCCTCATGCAGATGCACTGGCTTGGATTGAACCGGGAGTTGAGACAAAAGCGGGGTCAATCATTCCGGCATTATTGTTGTAAAACTCCACGAAGCGCATTCAAGAAGGAGGCCCATCACCACGATTCATGGCGCGTGCTCCCAGCCCTCATCGCGCATCTCCGAATGGCTCGGTGATTGCAGTTCGAGGAGCACGAAAACACAATTTGAAAGATGTTGACATTGACATACCAAAGGGTTGCTTTGTTGTTCTCAGTGGTGTTTCAGGCTCAGGTAAATCGACTCTTGCATTTGATACATTGTATGCAGAAGGCCAACGCCGATATGTCGAATCTCTTTCGTCCTATGCACGCCAATTTCTTGGGATGACCAAGAAAGCAGAATGTGATTCAATCGAAGGCCTGTCTCCAGCCATCAGCATCGATCAAAAACAGAGGAGTCACAATCCTCGTTCAACCGTTGCTACAGTGACAGAAATCATGGATCATCTCAGACTTCTATGGGCTCGTATTGGTATACCACATTGCCCAGAATGTGGCCGGGAGGTTGCCCGCCGTACGGTTCAGGAAATAGTCGATGATATCCTCTGGCAGATGGATGGGGTCAGTGTCAGCATTTGGGCACCGGTCATTACGAATCGTAAAGGCACACATGCAGACTTGCTGCGACAACTTCACGAATCTGGATATGTGACAGCGAAAGTCAATGGGCGACCTTCAGATCTTGAACACCCCCCAATATTAGAGAAGAATCTTCGTCATGACATTGAAGTGCGCATGGATCGATTTCGAATTCAGAAGTCGGAGCGGCAACGCCTGACTGAAGCTGTTGAAGACGGGCTTCGTCTTGGCAATAGCCTCATCACAGTCGAAGAAGACGAAAGTGGGCAAGAATTCCCATTCTCAGAGGAATTCGCTTGTCCAGAACACGGGGCTTTCATTACAGAGATGTCTCCCCGAGTTTTTTCATTCAATAGTCCAATAGGAGCATGCCCGCAATGCCAAGGTCTTGGAGTGATGCGTGAATTCTCAGAAGACCTTCTCATCAATTCAGAACGTTCGATCGAAGAGGGAGCAGTCGTCCCATTTGCATCATCAATGATGTCAGGCTGGTATCGTAGTATTCTGATCGCAGTTGCAGAACACTATGGATTTGCAACAGATACCCCCTTCTCCGAACTCGATGATGATGCGAAGGATCTTGTGTTGCATGGAACGGGCTCGACCCCCATTCGAGTAGAGATGACGTCTGAATCAGGCAGTCAATATGTGACAAATCGGCCATGGGAAGGCGTTGTTCCCCGAGTTAGAAGAATGCTTACAGACACTTCCTCAAATCGAACCCAATCACGATTGGTTTCGTATATGATTGAGCAACCTTGCTCTGAATGTGGTGGAAATAGGCTCAACAAAGCATCTTCCGCAGTTATTGTTGGCACCACCACCCTACCAGAAATCAATGCCATGACCATCGAAGAAGCAACTACAATCGTTCATGATTGGATGGAAGGTGACAAACGTCTTGATGAACGAAGTCTGTACATCGGGCGAGACATCCTCCGAGAAGTGCGAAACAGACTCGGTTTCTTAGACGCCGTAGGTCTTGGATATCTTACTCTTGATCGCCGAGCCAATACCCTTTCAGGCGGTGAGAGCCAACGTATCCGACTTGCAACACAGATTGGTTCACGCCTCACGGGTGTCATGTATGTCCTTGATGAACCATCCATCGGCCTCCATCCTCATGATAACGCACGATTACTCTCCACCTTGCGTGAATTAACAGAACTTGGAAACACACTAATTGTTGTTGAACACGATGAAGCCACCCTGCGCCAAGCAGACTGGATTATTGACATCGGACCAAAAGCTGGACGTGATGGAGGACATATTGTTGCTGCAGGACCCCCACATCATATCATTCAGGCCAAAGCCTCAATCACGGGCGCTTTCCTTTCAGGCCGCGAAGAGATTCCAACTCCTCCAGAAAGAAAGGTCATTGATGACGGACGCAAACTGATCATTCGAGGGGCAAGTCAGAATAATCTGAAATCAGTCACCGCTTCCTTTCCATTAGGTGCAATGATTGCGGTGACTGGAGTTTCAGGCAGTGGTAAATCAAGCCTTTTGACCAATACGTTAGCCCCAGCTCTACAACGTCATCTTCATGGTGCAGATGTTGTTCCAGGTCCTTATTCCTCACTAGAAGGTATTGAATTCGTGGATAAGACAATTGTGATTGACCAATCCCCCATTGGTCGAACACCCCGCTCTAATCCAGCAACATATACTGGTGTCTTCGATGAAATCCGTAAATTGTATTCATCGACTAAATTGTCCAAAGAGCGAGGATACCTCCAGGGTCGTTTCTCATTCAATGTACGTGGAGGGCGTTGCGAGGCGTGTCAAGGTGGTGGACAGATTCGTCTTGAGATGAATTTCCTTCCAGACGTATGGATCATGTGCGAGCAATGCAAAGGCATGCGGTATAATCGCGAGACACTTGAAGTTCGATGGCGTGGAAAAAACATCCACGACATTCTCCAAATGACGGTATCTGAAGCCGCGGATTTCTTCCAGAATCATTCAAAAATTTCTCGAATTCTCCACACACTCGTTGATGTTGGCCTTGGATACATCACTCTAGGCCAACCCGCCACCACTCTTTCAGGGGGTGAAGCTCAGCGTGTCAAACTCTCAAGCGAATTAAAACGAAGGGCCAAGAAACATACGGTATACATTCTTGATGAACCGACCACGGGCCTTTCTTTGTTTGATGTCCGTCAATTGATTGAAGTTCTTCATAGAATTCGCGATAAAGGACACACGATCATCATTATTGAACATCATCTTGACGTTATCAAAAGTGCAGATTGGATTGTTGATCTTGGTCCTGGAGGTGGGGATTCTGGTGGCCGAATCGTTGCGATTGGGACTCCAGAAGAAGTATGCACGATTGACTCAAGTCGCACTGGTTCAGCCCTCAATCCAATGCTCAACGGCGGTCAGGCTGCTGAACAAACAGCCTAATTCCCAAATTTCCCGAGCCCAAAGACGGCATAATACCTGAGAATTGGGTTTTTATAGAACATTGCCTCGCCTCGTCACGTTGTACGGTGAGTGAAGCAGATGACGATTGGAATCGAACCATTAGGAAGCATGGTCTTACTCGAAATCGAGAAGGCCGCGGAGAAGACCGCATCAGGATTACTTCTGTCCGAAGGGGCACGTGAGCAGTTGAATGTCGGCCGCGTGGTTGCTGTTGGTCCGGGGACCACCCGTGAGGATGGCACCATCACTCAGATGCACGTCACAATCGGCGATCGAGTCATCTATCGCAAGTACGGTGGAACAGAACTTGAATGGAATGGTGGTGATTATCTTCTGATCAAAGAAGATGATCTCCAAGCGAAGGTACTCTGAGGTGTAAAAAATGGCAAAACAGATGATCAATGGAGAAGAAGCCCGGCGCAAGTTGATGGCAGGAATAGATGCAGTGACAGACGCAGTCAAAGTTACCCTTGGACCAGCAGCTCGAACAGTTGTTCTTGAGAAGAGTTGGGGTTCCCCAACCATCATCAACGATGGTGTGACAATTGCCCGAGATATCGACCTTCCAGATCCATATGAGAACATGGGAGCTCGCCTTATTCGTGAAGTGGCGAATAAGACGCAGGATAATGCAGGGGATG
Source organism: uncultured Candidatus Poseidoniales archaeon (assembly GCA_964566385.1). GTDB lineage: Archaea > Thermoplasmatota > Poseidoniia > Poseidoniales > CAYMED01 > CAYMED01. Next base: position 5,104 of record CAZMJD010000095.1, read on the forward strand.
GAACGACCACGGCCTCAGTGCTCACTCAATCATTGGCGCACCATGGCCTGAGAAATGTGGCAGCAGGCGCTTCCCCTATCGATCTGAAGAATGGTTTTGACACGGCGATCAGCACCGTGGTCGATCACATCAAGGAGACGTCAGTTCCCGTTGATTCAGAATCAATGGTTGAACAGGTTGCAACGATAGCTGCAAACAACGACCCAGAGATTGGAACGTTGATTTCTGATGCTGTTGACAAAGTCGGTCAGAATGGCGTGATTACTGTTGAAGAGAATAAAACCGCAGAAACAGAACTCAGATTGGTTGAAGGAATGGAATTCGATAAGGGCTATGTTAGCCCATATTTTGTCACGGACCGTGAAAAGAGAGAAGCGATTCTTGAGAATCCTCTCATTCTCCTGACGGACATGACAATAAATAGTGCACAGGACCTTCTCCCCTGCCTTGAGATGTCGGTTCAACAGAAACGCCCCTTGCTTGTGATTTGCAAGGATCTGGAAGGTGAAGCACTTGCGACTACGATTCTCAATGTGGCCAGCAAAGTAGTTCGTGCATGCGCAATCAAGGCACCTGGATTCGGGGACGAACAGGGTGAATTGCTTGAAGACCTCGCAGTCCTCACGGGAGGCAAAGTCCTCGTCAAGGACCAATCCGCGGATCTCAAGGCTCAAGGACCAACATCATTGGGCGAAGCAGAACGAATCATTGTTTCCAAGAATAAGACGACACTTGTCGGCGGTGCAGGAGAGAGCGACGCGGTGAAATCCCGAGTTGAGATTCTTCAAGGTCAAGCCAAATTGGCCACCAGTGATTGGGACCGCGAAAAGATTGAGAAGCGTGTAGGAAAACTCACAGGTGGAGTAGCAGTTCTGAAAATTGGTGCTGCTACAGAGACTGAAATGAAAGAGAAGAAAGCCCGCGTAGACGACGCTCTCAATGCCACACGAGCCGCTATGGAAGAGGGGGTTGTAGCCGGCGGAGGTATTTCCCTTCTCCGTGCCAGAGAAGTTGTCGAATCCCTCATCACTGAACTTGAAGGAGATACGGCACTTGGAGCTCGAATTGTACGAGACGCTCTCTCTTCTCCAGCTCGTCAGATAGCTGAGAATGCAGGTCTTGAGGGAGCGGTTGTTGTTTCCAGATTAGAGAGCGAATCCCTTCGAGTTGGATACAATGCACGTGACGGTTCATACGTCGATATGTTCGATGCAGGAGTCATCGACCCAGCCAAGGTGACGCGTAATGCGCTTCAGAGTGCAGGATCCATTGCCGGTCTTGTCCTTACCACTGAGACCCTGATTGCCGATCTTCCCGAAAAGGATGATGATGATGGCATGGGCGGCATGGGCGGCATGGGTGGCATGGGTGGCATGGGCGGCATGGGCG
>CAZMJD010000096.1:0-4950 GCA_964566385.1 uncultured Candidatus Poseidoniales archaeon
GAGAATCCTTCAACAATGTGATCAAATCAGCCTTCTTCATTTTGGAGAAAACCGTCAAACCACGCTCAGTAGCCATTTCACGCAATGTGCTGACTGTCAAGCTAGATAGATCTGAAACTGACTCTGGCTCTGGTTCTGACTCTGATTTAGGCTCCTTCAACAATGAGATGAGGTCTGCTTTCTTCAACTTGGAAAAACCCGTCAGACCTCGCTCGGTAGCAATCTCCTTCAGAGCACTGACCGTCATGCTTGAAAGGTCAGGTTCCGGTTCTGGTGCTGGAGCTAGTTCCGGCTCAGGTTCTGGTTCAAGTTCAAGTTCTGGTTCTGCTTCAGGTTCGAGTTTTGGTTCGGGTTCTGACTCTATTTCTGATTCGATTTCTGATTCGACTTCAAGAGACTGATCAAGAGGTGGCGAAGACGCAACTTGTCCCTCGATAATGGATGGAGGAGAGACAGAGTCTTCGGCCACCGGGGAGACCTGTGTAGAAGTTTCAGCGAAGGCAGGATGCGAATCAGGAGACAATGATTGTTCAGAAACTGCTGGTGAAGAAGGAGTCGCCAACTGAGCAGTGACTGCCTTCGCGAAGGCATCTGAAGCGTCATTTTGAGTCACAACAGGTTCAGATTCAGGTTCTTGAGTCGTAAGGTGAAGGGCGGCAGGATTGGCTTTCGGAACGATTTGAGTACGCTGAGACTGAATTTCCTGATCAAGAACAATCAGATTACCCCTGTATACGCCAGGGTCAGCAAGGAAGGCGGTCAATTCAGCATACCTCTGCATGACGCTAGAAGGGCCACCTGCAGCAAAAGCTAGGGCAAGACCTGCAAGAACATGGTCATGTTCAGTGAACCGTTCCAACGCTTCAAGATGTTGAGGAACAAGATCGGTTGGTGGAGGCAAGCCTGGCTGCTCCATTGAATCCACCCCTCCAAGGTACCGGCGCATAGGGTCAGCTTGCTGAATGAGGCCAAAGGTATCGGCCATGAGGTAGTATACTTCGCCACCCTCACAACCAAGACGTTCGGCGATTGCGAACAAATCGATTGGTCCAGGAAGAATGAGATCGGCAGTCGCTTCGATGAATTTACACACCGCTTCACTAGGAGAAAGTGCTCGGAGAGTATCGAGTATCTCTGCAGATTCGGTGATGCCGAAGTATGCCGACGTCTCATCAACGTCGATGCCCGTGGGCAGAATCTCACCTTCGACCATGCTCACTCCCTAGCAAAGCGCTTTATCAAGCATTCAGTGACTCTGCCCGTGGTAGTTCGTAATCTGGCATGGCCAGACTTGGCTCTAGCGGAGGTCGTCATCGTCTGTGCAGGTCAACTTGAAGAAAATGGGCGAACGCGGCTTGAAGCAGCAATGCAGGCCGAAGTACCCCTCATTGCAGCAGATGGTGGCCTGAAACACATCAAGGGACCAGTCGAGGCACTCGTCGGTGACCTTGACTCAGTTAGCGAAGAGATCGTAGGGGCAAGTATGAACGTGCATTATGATAATGACCCATCCAATACGGATCTGGTCAAGGCACTGAAACACGTTGCATCAAGAGGATGGACATCAGTGGACATCGTAGGAATCAACGGAGGTTCTCTCGGTCATCAATTGGCGATCATCGGAGCTATCGCTACATCAGGAGTATCTACGGATGTGTGCTGCATCTTTGAGGATGGACTATTGGCAAATGTTCCCGAATACCGAAACGTTTCGGGGCAAGGTCAACCATCATTCAGTGTGTTCTCATTCGGGGAAACGTCCACGGTCTCAATTAAGGGAGCTAAATGGCCCCTTGAACAACAAAGACTGGAACTCTCGACTTTAGGAGCTAGGAACGTTGCCGTGAACAATACCAAGGTCACGAATCACTTTGGTGCCTCTGGCCTATTAATCGCACTGGACTTCAATGCGTCATAGGGTGTCCCAAGGTTCCCATGCATTGGTAATGGCATCCCACCATTCTATCCTTCCATCTGAATGTCTCTGCCACCATTGACCATGGTCGTCTTTCTCAACTTCTGCATACGGATCCCCAGGAGGGGTTTGGTCATCGAATTGCAAGTCTGAATCACTACGCTGAGGGGCTCGCACACGAAGAGTAATCACAAGAGCCAAGATGAAAAGCACACCACCGCCGACGACAAGAGGCGCCCAGATCGCTGGATCTGCTGCTTCGGGAGCGAAAGCTGCAGCCTGCGAACGATTCACCCATCCGGTATCCTCCTTGATGACAAGACCAGGTACATGGCGTATGACATGAGCAGGAATCAACGAGGTACGGCCGTTGATGTCTGTGAGTTGGATCTTGACCAGATGAGCACCAGGGTCCCAATCAGTACAATCAACGAAGAGAGTATCACGCACTGTACCATACGGTGTCGAAAATATGATTGTGGTATCACTGACAATTGGACCTTCATCCATCTCGAATTGAACAAGACACGATTCTCCAGAATCTGTGTTGTTACCTGAAACTGTTACCACTCCAGATGGAGGTAATGGTTGCAAGATCGAAACCTCCAATGAAGTGGAAGCCTCCGCGCCGAGTGAATTCGTTACCGTGAGAGAGAGTGTGTAGGTGCCTTGAGGCCAATTGCTACAATCAACGTCATGCTTTCCATGATGCAAATCGACAGGGAATGGGTGCCCTGTCAGGCGAACACTGGTGAGCAGATCGTAGCGTTCGGCGATGTCATCAAGAATCGACATCTCGATCGAACATGTCTCACCCTTCCAGACCGTTTGTTGACCAACAAGACGCATCGTCGCCTCGGGTCCTATGAAACCTTGAGAAAGGCTACGAGCCCCAAGATCGATGCGTTGGAACTCCTCACCACCAGGTCTCGACGCGATTAAAGTGAAGCTATAGGCACCATCTGCCCAAGCGGTAACGTTGAAGGCAACAATGCTCGGTTCCGACGTGGATTGGACAATACGCGTCATGATGAGTTCATCCGAGGAGGATTCAGAGAGAAGACTGACGTGAACGATTGTTGTGGTCGAAGATTCCACGGTTGCTACGATACGAACCGTGTCATTCCTTGAATCCCCATCCGAGTCCCTCAATTCGTTCGCCGTGAGCATAAGGGACACCCCTGAATCTTGATCCGCACCTTGAACGATGGGCGAGGCTAGCAGAATCAGCATTGTTGCTCCAACAAGGACACGGGCCCGCATCATAACTCACCCCCCCCACCTTCGAGAAGGTCCTGAAGAACTTGGGCGCTCGGGACCGATTGGTAGGCATCGAAGCCAGCTGCATATTGTCCAGTCCCACCTGCATAAGGTGAATAAGCGAGGGACTGAGCCTGCATGACTGAGACAGTAGGATCAAAGACATCTGTCGAATGAGAAGCAAGGTACGGTGAGCTTTCAAATTCCTGTTGTAATTCTTCAAGGAAGTCCTCACGATTCACAGGCCTATTTCCAAGACCAATGAGCAATCCGAGAAGACCGAACAGACCCCAGATTGACCATGTTATTGGAGACGAAGTGGGATTTTCCTCGATCTCGAGCATCGATGACTCAAAACTACTGACTGCAGTACTCATCCCATCACCATCTGGATCAGGACATCCTTGACGATCAAGGGTTGAAGTGCCAGCGACTTCGGGACAATCATCGCGCCTTGGCCCGATTGGGTGATCACCGTAACCATCGCCATCGGTGTCGGACCACTGAAGCCGGTCGGTAGGAAAGGCGTCGTTCGCATTCGACCAGCCATCCTCATCGTCATCAGGGCAACCTAGGCGGTCGACGAGGCTTGAGCCGCGCGATTCGGGACAAGCATCACTCTGATGGCCTTCAGAATCATCACCAAAGCCGTCACCATCTGAATCACGCCATTGAGTCACTTCAAAATCAAAGGCGTCAGTGAGATCTGAGACGCCATCGCCATCAAAATCAGGGCAGCCGTTCAGGTCAAGGTGAGAGGTACCTGGCACCTTTGGACACGCGTCAGTCAGATTGTTGCCAGGGGTATCCCCCCAACCATCGCCATCGGTATCACTCCACTGTAATGAAGCTAGGATCCAGAGTTCAGCCTCAGGCAACCCTGTGTTGCGCCAAGACAAGGATTGCGCATTCGGGAACGCATCAGCCTGACCAAGCGGCGAGGGTAACCAAGTGGCATCTGGGTTAGAGTAGCCATCACCATCCTCATCGATGCATCCAAGTCGATCACGAGAGGAGGTGCCCACGGTACCCGGACATGCGTCCGGACGTGACGCCCCTTCTGCCTGATTATCACCAAACCCATCACCATCTGTATCATGCCATTGCGTCGGTTCGCTAGGGAAAGCATCCGCCATACCATCTGGATGTGCTGGCCAAGAAGCATCCGGATTCGAATAACCATCTTCATCATCATCAAGGCAACCAAATCGGTCGTATCTGCTCTTACCAGGAACAAATGGACAAGCATCCCCAGTTGGACTCGATGAGTTGTCACCCCAACCATCACCATCTGAGTCAACATGTTGGGTGGGGTCTAGAGGGAACGCGTCGACCAAGGTGGCATTTCCAATCAATTCACCTGGCCACGATTGTGGGCGGTTATCGAGATATTTTCGATCGTCAAAATTATCGCCCCAGCCATCACCATCAGTATCTCGCCATTGTGTTCCAAGATTAGGGAAATCATCGACCAAAAGAGCTCCTGGAATACCAATGCCAGGATCGCTCGGTTGACGGTGCGGAGGGTCATTGGAATCGTAATTATCACCCCAACCATCACCATCCGTATCGTTCCACTGACTCGGTTCCTCTGGGAAGGCATCGGCTGAACCTATCGGGTGAGGAAAAATATCGTCTGTGGGATCGGACCAAAGGTCTCCATCGGTGTCCAGGCAACCATATCTGTCCATTGTTGAATTACCGAATTCCTCAGGGCAGGAATCGCCTTGGAAACCTTCCAATCGGTCCCCGAAACCATCATCATCAGTGTCATT
>CAZMJD010000096.1:4960-6424 GCA_964566385.1 uncultured Candidatus Poseidoniales archaeon
CGGCTGAACCATGTGGATGAGCCGGAGCGATATCCTCGGGATCCGACCATCCATCTTTGTCCGTGTCATCACAACCAAGGCGATCATGTTTCGATATTCGGCCAGTCTGAACATTTGAGGTGGAAGAATAAGGACATATATCTGCGAAATTGCCTACTTCATTGTCACCATAACCATCTCCATCGATGTCACGCCATTGAGTACTTTCGTCAGGAAATGCGTCAGCATTCCCTATTGGATGTGCACGTGAGTTCACATCAGGGTCAGACCAGCCATCGCCATCGGTATCGGGGCAACCTCGCCGATCCATTTCAGATGTGCCTGCTGCATCTGGACAAGGGTCTGAGGTGTCTATTTCTCCGTCCTCATCAGTATCACGGTTGTCTTTCCCAAGAATCACCGTCAAATCATAATTTGATTTGTCACCAAACCAACTATCCTCCGAACGCAGATGGATGAAATAATATCCACTAACCGCTGCATTCCTTGATTGGAATGTTGATGTAGAACCGTCATCAACACAGGTTCCCGAACCAAGTAAGGCACCTACGGAGTCTGTTATCTCTAAGCACGTCGTATATCCATCACCAAATGCTGAACCACCGTTACCATTAGACGTACTGAGCGTCACCTCAATGCGATCTCCCATGATTGCTGAGATCTTGTACCAATCATGCTCGTCACCTCCACCATAATCCACTGAATCAGTCACAGAATCTCCATCGTTGATCACTGTGGCATTCGCACGTGAATCATCTGCAGCAACGCTGAGCGAAACGAGCGACAAGAACAACAGGCCTGCAACAAGAACCGCACGGGGCCCCGCCTCGACCATGTTGACAGCAGGACCGACTCGATTATCAAGCAATTGCTTGATTGGAATGTGATTGGATGAGTTGTTCAGATAGGGGTGAACGATGTAAAATCATCGAGAATACCATCATGATAATTCCGCATAGAACGATAGCATGCGTTGCGACGCGCCTGCTTGGGTGAACTCATACCTATCACTGATGAGACGGCGGCCAGCTTCACCAAGTTGAGTCCAAGACTGGGGATGCTCGAGAAGAGTGCAGACCACTTTTGCGATGTCCGCCGAATCCCCCGGCTCAAATAACCTGCCGACCTCTCCATCTACCATCTCAGTCAATGGAGGTCGAGCCACCGTGAGAATGGGCCGGCCACTAGCCATGGCTTCCAAAGGAATGAGGCCTTGGCCCTCATACAACGCCGGATGGATCACGATATCAGCTGCACGATAAGTCGTCGCTAGGTCTGCGAATGCCAAGGAGGATTCGATGCTGATGTTCGCACTAAGCCCAAGGTGGCGAGCATCGCGTTCAAGCCGCGACCTCATGCCTCCACGACCAACGATCAGAAGATGCGTACCAGGATACTTCTCAACGATTGCCGGCATGCTCCGAACGAGTGATCTGAAGCCTTTCCGGCCAGCAAGACGGCCGA
>CAZMJD010000097.1:0-6417 GCA_964566385.1 uncultured Candidatus Poseidoniales archaeon
ACTCATTCAACATATTCGGCCTCGATTCGAGCTGGTTCCTCGCCTCGTTGCGCCATAACGGGGATGTGAATAGCAGATTCAGGCGAGGGAATGAAGAGCATCATGCTGCTCGTGGTTGCAACTCCATTCCTGGAGCCACCTTCACAACCAGGTGGGGGTGGCCCGATACCTGGACCCCATGTCTCTCCAAAGCCAGAGCAGTCAGTCCCACCACCCTGGCTTCCACCGCCATCACTTGTCATGTCTGCAACTCCATGATAGCAGATCAAGAAATATGGGAATCCCATGGCCCCTGCACCATTCAACATAGTTGTATGATAATGATAGATTCCTTGAGGGAAATCAGGGGTTGGGCCATAGTGGCCATTACACACATCAAGGTGCCCTAATCCTTCTGTGAACTTGTAATCATCAATGCCATTGTAACCAGTTTCACCATCTTTCAATTCATATGAGCTCTTCATTTCTACGATATTCATATCATTGTCATATCCCCAGAATCCATAGATAGGGTACCCATCAAATGCCACTCCAATCACCTTGGAATGATTGCCATCATAGGTATTCTGTGCAATAAGACCTGGTGCTGAATCGTCATAGTCGTCCTTGATGTTCTCACCCTCATCTGGATGCCAATGCATACAATTCGAATCTGCATGGTAATGGAATGTACCGCCTTGTGCGGCGTGTCCATGGCAGATACCCAATTCGATCGGCTGTCTATCCTCTGTGTACGCACCGTGATGGGTCGCAACGGCATCTCCACCAGGTGCATCTTCAGGACCGTAAAGGGGAACCCCATTCGTGGCCACTGCAATCGATCCGCGTTCAGGTACACATTCGTAATCCCCATTTGCTTCTGGACAATTCGTGCTGACATGGCCACCTGTCGTATCTGGAGTCGGGGTTCGTGGTATCGACCAAGAATAATCTTGGGCAGACGTACAATCTCCTGCTTGGGAACAAGCCAAGGTTGATTCAAAATCATGATTTGGTACTCCGTTTGTTGATACAATCACATGAGTTTCATTCAACTCAAGGGTATTCTCACATTGTAGAGTTTCTGTTTGAGACGTTGTTAGATCGTCCACCATAGGTCGATCATCAGTCGTTTGGCAGAAAAAGAAATCAAACCAGAATTCAGATAGATCATTCGGATCATACGACTTCTGATTGTTCAGAGGAGCAGCAGGAGTCGTAATCGTGCCAGACATGTTGATGATCGTGGTGCTATCCTCTTTGGCAATCGCTTTGAAATTCCAAGAATATGTTTGATTATGCTCAAGACTGTTCGGGAGGTTGATTGTGATGTTGTATGGATTATTGACATCCAGTCCTGGGAACACATTTGAACCATTGATTGTGATGGTCACTTCAACATGATTCTGCCAGTCTTCTGCATCTGAGCCATGAATCAGCGAAATCAATAACCAGGTCGACTTATTTTCAGCGGCACCTGAGAACGATACTGAGTGAAGAGTGATATTCACGCTTGGCTCACTGGCATTATCCCCATTCGTATCCCCATCCTTCGTATTATCATACATACATGAGCCATCGTCATCTGTCGCTTCCTGATCATAGTTAATGGCTGCTTGATCCGTACATCCAAGGATTTCATTTCTATCGGGAATTCCATCATTATCTGCATCATAATCACATGAGCCGTCATCTTCAGTCGCTGCAGAATTGTAATTATTCGCCGATTCATCAGTGCAGCCATCGACTTCATCCACATCATTAACTCCGTCATCATCAACATCATAATCGCATGAACCATCATCATCTGTGGCTGTGCTGTTGTAATTGTTCGCTGTGGAATCAGTACACCCGCCGACCTCATCGGAATCACTGATGCCATCTCCATCTGTATCGAATTTGCAAGACCCATCGTCGTGGGTTGCTGTAGCATCATAATTTGTCGCTGATTCATACACACATCCTGAAATGACGATGGCACCACCAGTCGCTCCATCCTCCATATTCTGAGCGGGGTCAACTCCAAAATCCGCATCGTTTTCATCTTCACCAAGGCAGCCTGAAAGACTGCTTAGAATCATCAAGATAGCAAGCAACCACGCCCGATTCATGATGCTCTGGTGGTACTGGGCGTTACAAAGGATTCTGGCCCACCGAGCGAAGTAAGGGGACTAAATCGGTGAGTGATTCAAGCGACGTTCTACCAAAGATGGGTGTTGAAATGAAAAAGGTAGAGGAAGGAGAGGGTAATATGGAGATGGGCAGACCAAGGATTCTGGCTGCTTGGTTCGTTTGGTTCATTCATATGATGCTCATGATGTGGATGATTGGAGGGTCCTTTCTCCCATATGTCTGGGCATGGTGGAGTATTGTGATTCTTGTACCGTTCCTAGAGATTCACTGGGCGACGAATGATAATCGATGTATTCTCAGTGACCTTGAGGTGATGTTGAAGGGACCAGATTCAGGGAGAGAAATCGGCGACGGCGTCTTCATTCGCAACGTTGTTGAAAAGGTATTCAGGATACAACCCTCTGACCGTTTTCTCAATGGAGCGATTCATGTCATCATGATTGTCGTTGGTCTTGTCAGCTTAGGACGTATCATCATCAGCAAATAGTCTCAAGGTCAAAGGAAGAATCGCCTTATTCGGTGTTCATCGATGGTCCTGCTTCGGAGTGAGCCTGAAGAATTCATGGTCACCGAGATTCCGTCTTTGAACATCCTCGACGAAGTCCCCTCTTCAGAACATGTAGATGGACCTTTCAGAGTCTATCAACTCACAAAGCGTGATTGGGATACTCTTGCTCTGATCTCTCGATTATGCAAGCGCTTCAGGTTGCCACGGAAGGCCTTCGGACTAGCAGGATTGAAGGATCGACGAGCAGTCACTGTCCAATACCTCACCTTAGCAGATAAACACCAACTTGGAGATAAAATAGGGTGGAAAGATGACAGAATGGATTCTGAAGGATGGAGGTTGGAATGGATTGCACACAGTGCTAAGCCCCTCAGCTCAGGCCAACATGAGGGGAACCGCTTCGAAATCATTCTACGTGATCTTAGCAAGGATGATGTGAATCGCCTTGATGCCCGAGCCTCATTGCTCAAACGTCTAGGTACCATCAATGGGTTTGACAATCAACGCTTTGGTTCTGCATCTCGCGGGAAGTTACCGGGGCGTTTGATCGCTTCAGGAGATTGGGAGGGCGCTCTCAGAATGCATCTCTTGGGTGACCAAGGGTCAGATAGGTCACGGTTACGCCGATTTCGCAAAATGGCACGGGACGCGTGGCCGAATCTTGAGAGGGTGAAAGAGATCCCTAATGAAATGAAGAAAGTGACCGCTGCATGGAATGAACATCGAGACGCTAAAACGGCGATTAATGCGATTTCATTGGACCTGAGGAGATTATGGCTCTCGGCATGGCAATCATCGATATGGAATGCATCAGTGGGAAGATATCTTGTCAATGAGATTGGAGAATGGGCATTCGATGATGTCCAACTCCGGGCATCATCATTGCTTCTACCAAAAGTACCGTTCGAGATACGTGGAAGGGAAAGGAGGCGTTGGATTGAGAGACTTGAGCGTCTCTTGGATCAGCTCTGCGAATATTGGCCACTTGCCGCTATTGACACAGAAGAAGGGCCATGGAGCCCATATATCGATGAAGTCCTAGAATCAGAAGGTATGACTAAGAAAAATCTTGAGATCAGTCCATCATTTGGGGCATGGCTCACCCATCATCCGAGAAAACTTCGACTTCAGCCAAAGGATCTCATTGTCAGTGATACCTTCAAGGATGAACGTGCTAAACAGCGCAGGCAACCACGTTGGGCAACCAAGGTTGCATTCTCACTGGACAGCGGTTCATATGCCACAATCGTCACAAGAAGCCTTGTTCGGACCCCTGAAAGGAAATAACGCCCATTTTGATCAAAATGTGGTCCGAATATTGACGATGAATTGTATCGCTCAAGGATTAATCATGGCCCAACCACTGTATGAATGAACCTGAGACCTTCTGATTTATATCGATGAAAGTTACTCCACGCGGCGTTGGTCATCGACCAACAGGGGATGGGACCCTTGAGCAGAACAGGCGGAGCAAAGAAAGAACAACCAGCAAATGAAGCTAGACACAGATTCATGACGGATCTAATCGAGCGTGCCAAGAAGAGAACGAAAAGGCGGATGAAGGACGAAAAGGGGGAGAAAGGTATCACTTACGTCGATCTGCGTGATGCGAAGTAATCAGGATTTTTTCCCACCGAGCAAATCTTTCGCCTGCTCTTTTGCAGCAGCCATAACGACATCCTGAGCGACTTTGTTCACCTTCTTTGATATCTCTTCAGAGGCTGACTGCTGGATTTCACCTGCCTTTTCCTTGACGCTGTCAACCAATGGCTTGGAGGCTTCTTTAGCGGCACCCTTAGCCGCCTCAATAGAAGATGATGCGGCGGTGCTAGCAACTTTCATCGCCGCTTCAATCGATGCTGATTTGCCTGCTTTCTTGACTGCCTTCGATGCCGCCTTCGCAAGACCCCCTCGCAATCCACCTTTGCCCTTCGGGGCCACTTCATCTTCCATAGGAGATGCTCATGTAGGATGACCATGAATGCTTCCATCTGAAAAAATAGAGATTCATGTAGGATTCAGTTTATGCAACCATGATTCCATTCGATCCAATCCTTCGATCAAATCCTCGGTTGATGCGGTGTAGGACAATCTTACCCACCCCTCTCCAAATGGCATCAATGATCCTGGAATCGCTTGGACTTTCGCCTCATTGAGAAGGCGCTCGGCGAATTCAAGATCATCAAGACCTGTTGGGCGGATATCAATGAAGGCATAGAAGGTTCCTTCAAGCCCGGGAACCACAATGTTTGGCATCGCTTGAAGTCTCTTGAGGACAAGTGAGCGGCGTTCACTGAAGGGGGTGACAATTTCTTCAACAAGGGTCTCATCCTCAAGCGCCACCGCGGCGCCAATTTGCAAAAATGTAGGAGGATGAGTTACCGTGTTTGCCTGTACGACAGATACGTGATCAATCAAGGATGATGGTCCAGTGATCCAACCAAGCCTCCAGCCAGTCATGGCCCAGCCCTTCGACCAACCTCCAACTGTCACCGTACGGTCCTTCGCTTCAGGTAATGATGCAACGGGAATGTGTTTCCTATCATCTAACCAGACCATCGAAGCATAGATCTCGTCAGAAATCAACCACAGATCATGTTCTATTGCCACCTCAACAAGGGATGTGAGTTCCTCTGCAGTATACACCGCCCCTGTTGGATTGTTAGGTGAATTCACAATGATAGCTGTGGTTGTGTCATCAATGGCTGCTTCAATTGATGGTATATCCAGATGCAGTCTCTCATCAAGAGGAACGTGAACTGGGTGTAAGCCACATGCCTTCAGTTGTGAACTATAGGAAGCCCAAGCTGGAGAGGGGATGATCATCGATTGGCCTGGGTCGCCAATGGCTAACATTGCTGAGAAAAGGGCTTGCTTAGCGCCATTGGTGATCATAATATCATCTGGATCTACTTCAAGACCACATCTGGCAAGATGAGTTGAAACTGCTTGAGTGGTGCGCTCCAATCCTAACGATCTGGAATAATGGGTCTGTCCATCTCGTAATGCTGCGATCGCTGCGTCAGATATCGCTCCTGGGGTATCGAGGTCGGGTTCACCTATTGTCAGTCGAATGACGTCTTCTGGCGGTTTCTGGAAATACTTGGCAAAACCAGTTCCAATCGAGTCGAGTCGTGAAGAGAGACGAACCATTCGAACACCTAGGCGATGAGAGAGGGGGGAATCACCGCACCTCACATGGTGCCAATCATCGTTTCCACATGATATCTTCTGAGATTCTCACAACGCGATACGCTAGGAAAAGCACATCATGGGCGGCTCTATCGAAATATCATGCATCTGTTATCACCCACCATCATGGTCAAGGAATACGCACAACTGCTAGCATATGTTGTGCATGCTGATGGTAAGATTGACTCAGAAGAATGGGTAGAATTTGTGACAGATATGGCAACCATGAACCCAAACGTCAGCCCTGAATTTCTGAAGAAGATGCTCGTATCGCCTGGAGACCTCGAAGATCTGCTGGAATCTGCTGACCTACCAACGTTGAGGACGGCGATACGTGATGGGTACTATCTTGCACATGTCGACGGAAATGTCGATGTTGCGGAAGAAGAAATCATCCATAAAATCACAATGGCTGCAGGAATGAGTGATGAACATCTTGAAAAAATCAAGGAATGGGTCCATCAAGGAGATATGTGGGTGAAACGAGGATTGGAACTCGTTACAGATTGAAGGCACTGTTGAAATAGCGCGACCACGGCGAAGGCGACGCGCACGGGTAGCAAAGCGGTTATGCGCGGGACTGCAGATCCTGATACGGGAGTTCG
>CAZMJD010000098.1:0-6414 GCA_964566385.1 uncultured Candidatus Poseidoniales archaeon
TCTGTTCTGGGGAGCAGCCTACCTTTCGATTGCAGCCGGCCTGACCCTGACCTACAAGGTGCAGCGATACGGGAACTTCGCTCAAGCTGAGTTCATGCTCGTCGGGACATATGTCGCGATGACCATGATGTGGTCAGACCGTTTCTTCGAGGCAGTCGACGCGCCGAAGGACGACATACTCACCTGGGACCTGCTGATCTGGGCCTGTATCGGTGCGTTCGTCATCACCGGCCTTGTCGGAGTCTTCATCGATCGAGCTCTGTATCGCGGCTTCCGTCGACGACAAGCATCCCCACAGACGATGATGATCGCCTCACTAGGTGTGGCGATGTTGCTCAGATCCCTCTTGTATCTGCGGTATGGATCGGCACCACAACTCTTCGTCCCTGACAGAGATTGGCGGTTGTCGACATCGAAATTCGACATCCCAACCCGACAGATTCGTTTGCAGTTCTCCAGTGATCCCGAACTGCCCCTCTTTGAATGGATGGCCGAGGTCAACGATTACGGATACACCTACGGCAAGGTAGCACTCGTGATCGGAGTCTTTGGCAGCGTGCTGCTGTTCATGCTGGTGCTGAAGTACACGACGCTTGGGCGCAGAATGCGAGCAGTTGCCGACAATCCATCACTTGCAGCATCCTCTGGCATCAACATCGAGCGAACCCATACAATCTCGTCCTTCATCTCTGCAGGGTTGTCCGGACTTGGAGGTGCGCTGTTCGCAATGGTGATGAGAACAAATCCTGAGATGGGGCTACAACTTCTGCTACCCGCCTTCGCAGTCATTGTGTTTGGCACCATCGGTTCGATAGGAGGGGCATTCTTTGGAGCCATCATCCTCGGGCTTGTACGATCATCAAGTGAGCAGGTCTTCATCGGTCTTGGCTATCCATTAGGCAGGGATTCCTTCTCAGCCTTCGCAGAAACCATGCCTTACGTCGTACTCATTCTCGTCCTGCTCGTGATGCCACAAGGCGTTGGTCATCGATGGGAGCAATGGCGTATCGAAAGGATTCGACGCAAGTCGGATGGAGAGTCACGAACATTTGTCCCCGAATCCCTCAGAGTACAGTTCGGACGATTCAGAGGTGGAGTGAATAAGTGTACAATCACCGTCTTGGCTCCAATCTCAAAAGCCCGCACTGCTGCCCAGCCATCGATTCAGCGCATCAGAGATGGCGTTGATGGTGCAAGGTCCAAGGCGAACAAGATGTGGACTGAATTGGCCCTAAAACATCGCGCTGCCTCAGCATGGTCATCGACAACTGTGTGGTGGAGAAAAACGGTGCGGCCGCGGATCACGGCAGCCCTGCCTTCGGGAGTTCAAGAGAGGTCAAAGCGTTGGACGCAAGCTGTGAAGAAAGCAGCCCCTCATGGTCGCGAGAGCAACATCGGTTCATGGTTCGCCTTTGGAATCATGTTCCTATTCCTTGCCTATATCACCTGGGGCCTTCCAAGTGTGACTTTAGAGACAAAAGTGATGCAGGTTGCTCGCATCATCGTCCTTCTCGCTATCTTTGCAATCATGTCGATATCACTCAACCTGCACACCGGCATGGCAGGAATGGTGAATTTCGGAGTCATCTTCTTCGCTGGCATCAGTGCGATTATCGTCGGAATCCTCTGTGCACCTATCGAGACCAACGGATACGGTTGGTCGCCATGGAAGGCAATGATTCTCGGCGTTGCCGTAGCGGCATTGGCAGGATGGTTGCTGGCATATCCCACTGCCCGTCTGCGGATGGATTACTTCGCGATTGTGACCATCTCACTGGGAGAGATGCTCCGCATCGCCTTGAATGCTGAACCAATGCTCAGAGCAGGTACAGTGACCAGTGCCATCGGCATCTCGGTGTACACCTTGCCTCTGAGGGCTTGGTGGGAAGGAGGGCCAAGTGAGACCGTAGGAGGTTGGCTGGGCCTTGAGGGAGCAGCACCTTATGTCGTCCTTCTGGCAGGTCTCTCAGTCATCACCTTGCTCGCGATATGGTGGTCGCTCTCGAAGTTGTACACATCTCCTTGGGGCCGTATCCTGCGCAGCATCCGAGAAGATGAGGAGGTCACTCAACATCACGGTCACGACATCTTTCAGCACAAAGCCTCGGCCTTGGCACTTGGAGCTGCTATAGCAGGCGTAGGAGGAGTGTTGTGGGCGTGGTTGAATACGAGCATCTTCCCTGATTTCATGAATCCAGCCCGCACCACCTTCCTGATCTGGGCAGCATTCATCGTGGGGGGGCGTGCAAATGACCGAGGAATGGTCGTTGGAGCGTTCCTGATTGTCATCATGGAATTCGTGTTCAACGTCATGGTCGTTGCACGGGGTGATTCAGACCTCTCCTTCCACACCACCGTTTCGAAGATCGACGAGGTCTTTGCATGGCTGGTACAGGATCTCGGTGGATATCTGTGGTCGCAGCGCTCCATTGATGAGGCATTCCCGAGTGGTGCAATCACAGCTGAGCTTGCCTATGTGAAACTCGGATTGATCGGGCTTGTCATCCTGCTTGCTCTGCGCTTCACTCCAAAGGGACTCATTCCAGAGGTTCCGTATCGACCAGAGCAAGGCAGCGAGGCAGGGGGTGGAGAGGAATGACCACTGCATTGAGAGTCGAAGGACTCGTGAAGGATTTCGGTGGACTGCGAGCCGTAGATGGCCTGTCCTTCAACGTTGAAGAGGGTCGAATGGTCGGCCTAATCGGCCCAAACGGATGTGGTAAATCAACGACCTTCAACTGCATCAGTGGTCTGCTTGACAAGACGGCAGGAAAGGTCGAGATCTTCGGTTCAGACGCGACCAAGATGCCACCGCATCGAATCAATTCACTCGGAATGACACGTACCTTCCAGCACACCAGACTATGGCGTGAAATGACCGTGATCGAGAACCTACTGATCCCACCCCGGCAACAATTCTCACCAAGCCGCCTGATGGCACTGTTCCGCCCGAAGAGCAGGCCCGAAGAAAAGGAACGCCTGAAACGAGCATGGGAGGTCCTTGAGATCCTCGAGATCACACATATGGCTCACAACCTCAGTGCTGAACTTTCGGGCGGCCAGAGTAAACTGGTCGATATCGGACGAGCGATGATGGGAGAATCAAAACTACTTCTGCTCGATGAACCGGTCGCAGGTGTGGCAGGACCCTTAGCAGCCCGGATCTTCCAGCACCTGAGGCACCTCGTCGAGACCGAAGGTCTGACCCTGCTGATCATCGAGCACAACATGGATTTCATTCTACAAGCTGGCGTTGACAGCATCGTCGTCATGGACAATGGAGGGCTCCTGATGCAAGGGACTCCTGACGAAGTTCGAGCGAGTGAAGAAGTGGTACGAGCCTACCTTGGTGGAGACGGAAACGAGGAGGAGCAAGAATGACCGAACGCGTGCTTGAGGTGTCTGGGCTCATCGGTGGCTATGGAAGTGTACGCATCCTGCACGGCATCGACGTACATGTCGACAAGGGAGAATTTGTCACGATTATCGGTCCAAACGGCTGTGGGAAGTCGACCTTCCTGAAGGTCGTATTCGGACTGGCGACTCGAGAAGAGGGCGGAGTCGAGCACATGGGAGAGGATATCAGTGGCTGGTCGACCGATCGACTTGCACGACGAGGAATCTCGTACGTACCTCAGGTCGACAACGTGTTCCCTTCACTCTCGGTCCGTGAGAACCTACAGATGGGGGCTATCGGACTTCCTCGCCCCGAGGTTCAGGAAAGAATCGAGCGGGCCCTTGAGATGTTTCCCGACCTCGAGACTCGAATGAGTGACATGGCCGCTTCTCTCTCAGGTGGGCAGCGACAGATGCTCGCTATTTCGCGTGCACTCATGAGCGATCCGACCTTCCTGTTGCTCGACGAGCCGACAGCTGCTCTATCCCCCTTGTACCAACAACAGATCATCGGACGCATCGACGCCCTGAGGGAGAAGGGAATCACGATTCTCATCGTAGAACAGAACGCCCGTCTCTCACTGAAGCGATCGGACCGAGGATACATCTTCGCAGGAGGGAAGGTGGTTCACACTGGCTTAGCTTCCGACATCCTTGAAGATGAGGAGATTGGGCAATATTTCCTAGGTGGGAGCCACGACTAGCGCCATGGTCAAGAACCCCCCCACAGTTCGTGCTGCATGCAGAAGAACATAGCACTGCTCATGATGCTCGCGCTTGTCAGCGCAACGATGGCTGGTTGTACTGGAACTGAGACAGATTCCTCTGGATCCAGCAGCAGCGGAAGCGGTGGCGCGAGCAATCAAACTGGAAACCAGACCTCGAACGAGACAAGTGGCAATGGGACCAGTGCTCCCGTAGTCCTGACCCCAATGACCTCGGATCAGGTCCTAGCATTCATGGCATCTGAAGAAGATAGCAACGTAGCAGAACCGGCCAAGCATGGTATGCGCATGACCATCTCGGGAACAATCGATATGGGAATGGGCGAACCAATGGAAGACACCACAATCATCGTGACCGAGATGGAGGATTCTACATCACAGCGTGTGATGAATGGCATGGTCATGTCCATGATGGGCGGTATGATGAGCATAGATACGACCACAATCCAAGGTGCCAGCACCGAAACGGGAGAAGGGGTCGTGAACATCATCATCAGCGAGATGGATGATGACGGCTCGCCTACTGGAGAGACGAAGAGATATTACGCATTCGACCATGATTGGGATTACGAATCTGCAGTCGATATCGTACTCGAAGAGGAGAGTGATTGCCCATTCGATGAGGACATGGACGGCAATCCATGTTCTGCGACAGAATGTGATTGGGACCTTGACATCGATGAACAGAGTCAGGCCTGCTCAAGCAAGGTCGAGAATTACTGTGAATCTCTTGAATCGAACTTCAGTTACGACCCGGCTTGCAGCAGCGATGACGAAGTAAATTCGATGGACCCTGATTTCGGATTCGCTGAGCCAGATTCGGAGGTGCTGAACTCCACGAACTGGACGACCACCGGAATCGATGAATCAGGAACACAGTCGTTCACCGGAGAAGTCGATATGGGTGAGGAAGGTGGGATGACGAACATCACACTGACAATCATACCATCCAGCCCACCGGTGATGAAATCGATGGTGATGGACAATGGTTCAATGAGGATGACCATGGAGATGTTGATGGGAGATGACATCTCCATCGATCTGATCGATTCAGAGACCGCTGGATGGACAAAGGGCTCAACGGATGCCCACTTCGGCTGGTCCGATCCATGCATGTGGGGTGACTGCAGCGATGGTGCGACCATCGAAGGATGGATTGCTGAGGCAGATGATATCATCGAGGTCCCGACATCACAGATCGAGTTGCACATCCTCACACCAACTGAGACAGATGATGATGGCAACGACCTCCCTCAAACAGTTCTAGGTAATTTCAGCCTCGCTGACCTGGAATCAAGTGCTACGTGGACCGACCAAGATGGGGCGGTGTGGACCTTGACCTGGAATGATGAGGATGACAACGATCTGGTCAGCATCGATGATACCCTCGACATGACCACTTCAGATGGCACGAACGCCTCGTTCGAGTTCAAGCTCTACGACACATGGGCTGAGGACTACGCTGGCTCGATGGACATGCCCGGCTTCACTGCTGTACTCTCATTCATCGCCATGCTTGGTGCATGTCTTCTGCTTCGTCGACGAGAACTCTGAGTACTCACACCCATGAGTGAGTGCTCTTCAAAGAGGTCTGCTCGAATGAGGTCGGCCACGTCACGAATCAAGTGAGGGCTAAGGCGGCGAATCGAAGAACACCATCGTCCACCAACCCAGGCGATGCGATGTAGGACAACGACTTCATCTGCTGGGTTGACCAAATGGTGTTCCAATCCCAACGCCATCGCTGCAATCTCTGTCCACTGCACCTGATCGGGATGGGGTGACGACGCATGAGCACGAAGTCGAATGAAGTGAATCAGGCCCCCTATGCGAACAATCACATCTGGAGGACCATGGACCTTGATTCCTGACCAATCAGTGACATGTCGTGGCCCATGATGCATGTCGTGGTTCCAACGGCCTGAGAACAAACCTGACAGAATCGGATGATCCATTGCTCGCAACAACCTCTTGATGGCATCCTTCTGATATCGAGACCTTTCGTGCTCAGCTCGTTTAGGTAGGCGGCGTGCGACCTCTGCTGCAACCCTACGAGACCAGTTCGATGCACGATTACCAGCAGCAATCCAGTTTCGGAGGGTTTGACGAACGACTCGATCAACAATGTATCGAGGTGTTTTACGTAACATCTGGGCTTCTCGAATGCGGCATTCGGCCACAGTTCCCTGCCCAGATGTACGGTCGTGCTGTATGCGAATCGACTTGGTGAGGCTCCATCTTTGTTCATTGTAGTTCTTGTTCGAATTATTTTCCATGAACCAGACCATCGGTA
>CAZMJD010000099.1:0-6390 GCA_964566385.1 uncultured Candidatus Poseidoniales archaeon
TCCCAAGGAGAACCCAGAGACACGGCCTGCATTCAATCGAGCAAGAACATCGTGATGATACCGCCCAAGTCCCGTCTGAGGTGAAAGTGCTCCGCCACGAGCAACGATCACTCGGCGGGTCATGGGGTGGCCACCCCTGTGGGCCTATTAAACGGCGAAGCGTTCGGGTACAGATTCGTGCCGACATCAAAGGTGATGGAAACGTCCAGAAGTGGACGACCGATGCTTATTAAGGAGCATTCAGGTCGCTGAAGCGTCTTCAGGACATGGGGAGAGAACGATGGAGATATGGGCCCGTGCGCCGCTACGTCTAGGGCTTGCTGGAGGCGGTTCAGACCTACCCCAGTTCGTCGACACATATGGTGGAGCGGTGATCAACGCGACCATCAACCGATTCGTCAACGTCCGGCTCCGAGATCATACCGAAGGAGGAGTTCGATTCTCTTCGTACGATACAAATGAAGTCTCAGAGGCAGCAGATACAGGGATGCCTAAACCAGGCAACATGCCGTTGTTCTGGGCAACGTATGAGCGCATGACTGCACTCTCAGGAAAAGAGAAGCCATCCATCTCGATCGAATCATTCTCTGATTCACCGGTGGGCTCTGGACTCGGCACATCATCTGCATTGTGTGTCGCTTTGGTCAAAGCATTCGACGAATATTGGGGGCTTGGCCTGTCAAAGAGCGAGATCGCTTGGCTGGCATATGATATCGAGCGCATCGATTGTGGATTCTCGGGCGGGATGCAGGATCAATTCGCAGCCGTTCATGGGGGATTCAATCTCTTCCGATTCAAGGGGAAAAAAGAGGTCGAGGTCGTACCTATCCATCTTCCCGATACTGTGATCACCGAATTCGAAACCGCAATTCTTCTGCACTATTCGGGTCAATCGAGGTACTCTTCACGAATCATCGATGAGCAGGACAAGAACATCCGAGAACTGGATGCCAAGACTGTCGATTCACTCAAGCAGATGCGCGATCAAGCAGAGGCTTTCGAAGGAGTTTTGCGCTCAGGCAGCGTTGATGCGTTCGCTGAGTTCATCCGCGAGGGATGGGAAGCAAAGAAGCGGACCGCCTCCAGCATCACCAACGAGCAGATTCAGATGATCATGGAGGACGCCTTCGAGGCAGGTGCTTCAGCGGCCAAAGTCAGTGGTGCTGGAGGAGGAGGATTCGTACTGTTCATCGTACCCTTCGAATACCGCAACCGCGTGATTGAAACACTGGAGGGACATCCGGGAACTACGACTGCCTGTCGCTTCACCAGTGGTGGCGTGGTCTCATGGAGGAAGTAGAGTTGCAGGAGACCATCCGACATCGACTCGTTCAGAGCCGCGTGATCGTCGAGGACATGCTCGCAGACCAGGAGTTCATCGACCAATTGGAAGGTCTCGCAGTGACCTGTCTGGAAAAGGTAGGTGCAGGTGGAAAAATCATGTTCATGGGTAATGGAGGAAGTGCTGCTGATTCACAACATCTCGCTACCGAGCTCACAAGCAGATTCCTGCTTGAGCGAGATGCCATTGCAGCCATCGCCCTGACCACAGACACCTCTGCTCTGACCGCCATCGCTAACGACTACTCGTTCGACAGGGTCTTTGTACGTCAGATTGAAGCTCTGGCGAGCTCGAATGATGTGGTCATAGGCATCTCGACCTCAGGTAATTCTGAGAACATCCTCGCTGGCATCAAGGCGGCTTCAGCACGGGGTTGTCATACAGTCGCCTTCACCGGCGCTTCGGGGGGCAAGCTTGCTCCTCTCGTTGATACCGCTATGCAAGTTCACAGTGATGTGACGCCCATCATTCAACAGGCTCACATCACCATCGGGCAGATCCTGTGCGAGTTGATCGAGAAGGCAATCGCTGAAAAGTCATCATCCTGATCATCATCGTGGTGCACCTCATGAGTGGAACGAATGAACGGGGGCTTCGTCTTTTGTTCGTGTGTGTCGGGAACTCCTGTCGTAGTCAGATGGCAGAAGGATGGGCAAGGCATCTCGGATTTGAGACTGCTAGTGCGGGGACACACCCTGCAGGAACCGTTGCACCAAATGCTGTGAAGGTCATGGCAGAAGTGGGAATCGATATCTCAGGGCAGACTCCATCGCACATCGATGAATACGACCATGATCGATTCGACAAGGTGTTCAGCATGGGTTGTGGAGTTTCTTGCCCGAGCATCCCCTTTGATGGGGATTGGGACTTGAACGACCCGGTCGGCAAGGATCTTGACACCTACAGGGTGACAAGAGACAGGATTCGAAATCACCTATCAGAAGTGGTCTCGACATCATGACAGGACTCGTGCATTCAATGAAGGGGTGGACGTTTGAAGCGGGATGATTCTGGAAGCCTCCTGTTCGACGATGTTCCAACATTCACGCCGAACCTTTCTCCAAGGGAGATGTTCGAACAGGGGTGTTTCGGAGGAACATATTGGAGACCGATTCATTCCAGAGTATTAGGAATGGATCTCGCCGACCAGCACTTGGAATTCGAGGAACTGTTCCATGGGATCGATGAGCATCTCTTGGCGGGCACCGAGTTCGACCAAGAAGTCAACAGATATCGGGTCAAGAGCGGAACGACACTCGAATTCTGGGAATCAAAGGATTGGATACACGCACTCGATCCTTATGGGTGGGTGCAGTGGTATTGCCGGTTCTTCTCGGGACGCAGATGTGAAGATGATCAAAGACAGGTCAAACGATGGTGCAATTTCGCCGGGCCAAAGGGGAGATTCAGAAGGCAACTCATCTCCAAGATCATACGGAATGACACGTCATTCGACGATGAGAGGGTCAGCCCAGTCATTCGGCAAGGATTGCATCAATGGGGATATGTTCTGACAGAGAGTGACTTTGAGAAGGACCGTCTTGAAAGATGGAGTAGATTCCACCAGATCGAATGAAGACGTGGCAGTGACCCAACCATGGGCTACGCGCTGTTCATAGAGGGGAGCACATTGGGCGGGCCATGAGTGTCATCGAGAGAGTCGCCATCATCGGAGCAGGGAACATGGGCAGTGGCATCGCCCAGAAGACTGCCCAGGAACACTACCCCGTACAACTTGTCGACCGTGACCAAACTTCGGTCAACCGTGGGCAGCAGATCATCGCTGATTTCCTAGAGGAAGCAGTAGGTCGACGCATCTTCTCTGAGGATGAGACCGAGAAAATTCGATCCCGCATCACATCCGTCGTTGGTTCTGAGAGCGTTGCAGATGACACAGACCTCGTCATCGAAGCCGTGTTTGAGGACATCGATGTCAAGCGAGCGGTGTTCGAGACACTCGATTCAGCCTGTGGGCCAAAGACCATCCTCGCCAGCAACACCTCATCATTGTCCATCGATGAACTTGCAGCGATGACTGATCGAGATGATCGATTCATCGGCTTGCACTTTTTCTATCACCCGGCCAAGAATCGACTCGTCGAGATCATTCCGGCCAGTGGTACTTCAGAAGAGACCGTGTCCAAAGTCGCCCAGTTCTGCAAACAACTGGGCAAGGTCGTCATCGTCTGTAAGGATCGGCCCGGATTCGTGGTCAATCGCTTCTTCGTGCCATGGCTGAATGAAGCGTGTCTGCTGCTCGAAGAAGGGGTCGGGACCGAAGCTCAGATCGATGCGATAGCATGTGAGGCATTCAGCATCGGCATGGGCCCATTTGCTCTGATGAATCTGACAGGCCCACCCATTGCATTGCACTCAACGAACTACCTCGCCGAACAATTGGACACACCTCGCTACCAGGGTGCACAGCGCCTGCATGAGTTGGTTGATGAGGGAGTGATGTGGAACATCGATGAGGACACGGACATCGATCCATCGGCAGCACAGATCATTCGTGAGCGCCTGTTAGGATGCGTCTTTGCCGTCGCAGACCAGATCGTACAGGAAGACATCTGTTCGATGGAGGATGTTGACAGAGGTGCGAAGGTCGGATTGCGCTGGGCGCTTGGGCCATTCGAACTGATGAACGATATCGGGGTAGCAGAAGCCCATCAGATGGCTCAGTCCTATGCCAGTCTGTGCGGAGATGGGTTTGCACCACCCAACACGCTAGCAGCACAGGTCGAGGCTGGAGAGAAATTCAGTTTCACTGTCATCGACGTCTCTGTGAAGGATGGTATTGCGGTAGTCGGACTCAATCGACCTGAGGCCATGAACGCTCTCAACGGCCCTCTGGTCTCACAACTTGGTGATGCTATTGAGCGATTGAATACCGATGCATCTGTTCACACCATCGTTCTGGAAGGAGCGGGTAAGGCATTTGTTGCCGGAGCCGATGTGAAGTTCTTCGTTGACAAGATACGGGAGGATGCCTTCCCCGATATCGAGGCCTTCACCAGAGATGGTCACCGTGTGCTCAATCTCATCGAGGATTCACCGAAAACGACAATCGCTCTGACCACCGGATTAGCTCTTGGGGGAGGTCTGGAACTGGCACTCGCATGCGACCATCGCATCGGAACAAGAAGGACACAATTGAGATTTCCAGAAACGAGCATAGGTATCTATCCGGGTCTTGGGGGTACGCAGCGAACTGTTCGCATCTGTGGTCTTGAAGCAGCGCGTTGGGCGGTGCTGGCAGGGAACTGGATCGGGCCCAGCGTTGCAAAGGACCTCGGACTGGTCACCCATCTGGTCGAGACAAGTGAGGTCGAACAGACCATCAGCAGCATCGCTGCCGCTGGCAAGCCCGCTGAGAAATATCCCGGTTCACCTGCTAACCCAGAAGCTTCTGTCGCATCGTTCGCACGCTCCATCTACAGTGCACAGAACATGGCCCGATTGTTCAACGGAGAGGAGCCCGAAGGTGCGGCAGCTGACGACCCGAAGGTCGAGCGACAGATCAAGGCCCTGAACAGGGCCGCACCCATAGCGGTTCGTCTGGCTGACGAACTGCTCCAGACCGCACAAACCACATCACTGTCAGATGGACTCAATGCCGAGCTGGAGAATCTGGAGCACATCTTCTCGACTGAGGACGCGCTGGAGGGGTTGTCAGCCC
Source organism: uncultured Candidatus Poseidoniales archaeon (assembly GCA_964566385.1). Lineage (GTDB taxonomy): Archaea > Thermoplasmatota > Poseidoniia > Poseidoniales > CAYMED01 > CAYMED01. The sequence continues at coordinate 5,022 of CAZMJD010000099.1, forward strand.
TCATCGAGGGTCGCAGACCCACATACAAGAACGCTTGATCGAGAAGGTCACTCGGATTCCAGTGTGAAATCCAGTTCTTGAAAATCAGGTGGGCGACGCTGGACAACGACATCGATGACCTCAGCGATGGCTTCAACAGTCTGTGCTCGAAGGATCTGTTGCAGGTCATGGCCATCTGCAGCAATCGCCTTGGTGAAATCATACAACCTCGACGCCGTCGGTTCTTCATCGGGTTGTAGAGCAGCGGTGTCGATGTCATTGGCATCCACAGGAATGCCCATGGCTGCAACCAATTCCATCATCCAGTCCTGCCAATGATGCAGGATCTTCCGCCATCTGGTCGACGGAAGAGAACCTGAGACCTGCTCGAGCCAGCGCACACGAGCCCGTATGTACAGCTTCCCAGTAGATGCGAATTCATCCTCAGCAATTGCTTGCTCCATCAGTTCATCGACCGACGGGAACACATCTCCCCCTACCATCGGCTCGAGCACAGGAGGAATGATCTCAAGGATCTCAAAACGACGATGCCCTCGGGCTAGAAGGGCTAGGTTGGATCCCAACTCATCAACCTCATCGAACACGGCCGAACACCCATACTCAGATGGTGCTCTCCAGCCCATCACATCGAGATGAGGGTGGGCAAGGCAGACGCCGAACGGGGTTCGGTCAAGATAGCAGTCATCGATCATCTGTTTGTATCGGGGCTCGAAGATGCGCAGAGGAAGAGGGGAGCCGGGCAACAGAACCTGGTCCAAAGGGAAGATGGGGAGGACCTCAATCTCAGGGGCAGACATCTCTCTTCATAGAGAGGAGATGGTTACTACTCATGAAGCCCTTGTACGTGGACACAAACGCACGCTTGGTCTCTATTAGAGCGAATGATTTGTATGAAGTACTTTGAAATACATCGATTATGGACGAGGAGTTATGCAAGCCACGCAAAGCGCTAGCGAAAGCCGTAATCGAAGCCTGTTGATGACACTGATCATGATCGTAGGAGCACTGTCGCCCGTTCTGGCGACCGCCGCCGACGACACAGGTGGACAAGGGAATAACAACACCACCTCCCCTCCAACTCTGGACTGTGAAGGTGACTTCGCAGACTACAACGAGTCTGTATGGTTCGTGTGCGCACCCGGAAACCAGTCATACCATCTCCAGTGGAGCTTAGAGGATCGCAGATTCGTAGACATGTATGGGGCATACGGCGACCCTGTACCCAATAACATGCAAGAAATAGCGTCTGGCGAGGCGATGGACTCAGACAATGCTAGTTACCCTGAATGCTTCAACACCTGGGATAACTGGAGGAACATCGATATTTGTAGTTACAGCGCCGACATGGGCCATGACTCAACGAACGCTG
>CAZMJD010000100.1:0-6381 GCA_964566385.1 uncultured Candidatus Poseidoniales archaeon
CTTGATATGGAGCGATTGCGTTTCTTCAACATCTTCATCGTTCAGATATCGAAAAACCGCCCTAGATGTTCATGGGCAGTGGAGATGAGTGAAAATACTGATAGCGCGACTCTCCCCATCAATTCATCATGGATATCGAAACAGCGGCCAATATTGGTGAAGCGATTAGCGGTATCGCTATCTTGTTCACGCTATTGTTCAGTCTTCGTCAAATGAAGCACTGGAACGAGAACAGGCGATATGAAATCGGTCGTGATCTCGCTGCACACATGAACAATCCATTGGTCCATCGAGGTTTTTCAGTGAGCACACTCAAGCTCCATGATGAACTCTCACCACAGGAATTAAACGATCTTACTCGAGAAGAAAAAGATGCGATGAACGCCTTGATGATTGGTATGAACAACATTGGTGTTCTCGCCAAAAATGGCCACCTCTCGATGGATTTGGTGGATGATTTCTGTGGTGTTTATTTCCGTATGTTTGGTAGCCGTTGGCGCCGTGTGATACAGATTTTCATGGTAGTCAACACGTCCAAAAACGATGAACCAATCGATGGGGTTTGGTCTGGATTATTCTGGTTGCTCGATAGATACGAAGAAAATCCAGTAAAAGCAGAGATTAACGAAATTCAGAAGTAATATCCAAGGAAGAAATCTACCCTTGAATCCACTAAGGGGAGTGGAAGCATCTGCAGAAGATGAAACCGACGTTTGGGATGGATTGATTTGGCTAATGGATGAACTAAAAAACCAGCTTAGATGAATCCAAGCAAAGATGTGATTGTTATAATGACATCAAGTATCAATCGTGAATGATTCAGATTTTCAAATTGCTCAGAAGTGAAAATACTGATAGAGAGCCACTTTTCGTTGATCCATCATGGATATCTATGATGTGTCGTTCTTCCTCTCAACGATGTGGGTTGGGCCATTTTGGTTCGCCATGCTTGTTTATCCTGAACATGAGGTGACGGAGAAACTGATGCAAGGACCATGGTTCTTCATCGGACCAATAGCTATCTGGTTCATTGTCACAGCTTCAGACCCGCAAGGTCTTGTCGAACTCGTCAAGGATTCTATGGATCCATCTAACGCCATGGCAGGTCTTGCATCTCTATTGGGCACAAGAGCTGGTGCGGCAGCTGCATGGGCACACATGGTCGCTGGAGACATCTTCGTCACTCGTTGGATGTGGAAGAGATGTATGGACATGGGGAGTGAGAGATGGGTGTCAGCAACATCAGTCTTCTTTGGGGTGATGTTGATGCCTGTAGGGGTGGCATTGCATATGTTCCTAGTACGCAAGGACACGGAACGATCACATGTCTGAAACGATGCAACATGTGATTGCCATTGCCTATGGCGTCCCTTTCATCTGGATCGGCATCCAGCATTTTCGTGACCCGGAATGGTTCGAACCGATTGTCCCCTCGGTACTAGGGAACCCAACATTCTGGGTTTACTTGAGTGGCGTATTCGAAATCATTCTTGGCCTTGGAGTTGTGTTGCCTTGGTATCGGAATGAATCTGCATTAGGAATTTCTCTGATGCTTGTTGTGTTGTACTGGGCCAACTTGAACATGTGGCTCAATGACATCCCCCTCAATGGAAAGACATACGCCACACACTGGCATGTAGTGAGGGGAATTGGACAAGTTGCTATGATCAGCCTAGCCCTGTGGATTGGAGGGTGGTGGCCTTTCTCAGAAAGTTAGAATCCCATCCACCCTTGATGATTCAATGGGGTCCCAGGGATGTCCCATCGATGCTTCATATGCCTAACATGGCTTCATTTGTTCATGACCGGAACCCAAAGAGCAGCCCGACATGAGCGTCTTCGACGCGAGATTCTGGACTATGTGATGCAGAACCCCCATTGCACCGCTGCCCAGATCGCTGGAGCTCTGAGTATCGATCGAAGGTTGAGAAACCATGGCCTGACTGCCCGGAAAGTTGGTTTTTTCATTCCTCGATTCTGCAAGGAGCTTGAATTTGTCGTAGATGGAAGAAGTGGATGTCGCTTGTACGCGCCCCGCCTTGAATCCTGATTAAGAGACAATGAATCCAGTCTCCAAACGGTTCATGGCTGAGTAGGTGATGCCCACTCTATGGGTGGTGCTGCCGCCTACTTCGATCTGGATCGCACTTTACTCGCAGTCTCGTCCGAGCGTAGGTTGTTCTCTCGTCTCGTCAAACGCAAAGGTATGCTGTGGAGAGTAAGAGCTACGCTACGTCAAATCCTGTGTGCAGTTGGCCGAATGATGCGAGGCTACGCACCCTATGATGCTGTGAGAAGCCATAGCTATCTGAGAGGTATCTCTGTAGATGAACTCTCTCAGATTGTCGAGGAACTTGTGGATCAGGATTTGATCAATAACATTCCTGAAGCCGCCCGAGAACGAGTTGAATGGCATCGGAAACGTGGAGATAGGGTTGTCATTGTTTCAGCAACCTTGCAGTCAATTGCACAACGTCTTGGCGAACATATTGGGGTCGATGCAGTCCACGCAGTCGAGCTTCCAAGTGACAATAAGAATCGATTCACAGGATCTGAGCGTGGCGGGCGTATCCCTCGTCGGCGAGGCAAGGTAAGTATCGTTTTGGATGATGCCGCTGAACATGAGGTGGATATCTCTGTATCTTGGGGTTATGGAAATTCAGCAGCAGATGCTTGGTTCATGCGATTGTGTGGTGAAGCCATGGCAGTGAATCCAGATAATCGCTTACGCAAAGAAGCGACTGCACGTGGTTGGTCGATTTCGACATGGGAGATTGAGTGAATCGGATTTCAATCTTCAGCCAATACAACGATTCGGTCACCTTCTGAGAGACGCGCTAGGTTGGAATGACCCGGATTCAGACATACTCCATGTCGAGGGTGTTCCGGACGGACGTCATCGAGTCGCCGCCAACCCAGTGCAATCTCATGCCTCTTTCTGGCAGCGGCACTTACAGTGGCGAAATTCACGAGTTTTCCAGATTCGACGTAGAATGAACATGGTCGAAGATAGATCTCACTTCCTTGAGCATCAAACAGTTCACTGTAAACATCAGCCAGCGCCTTGGTTTCGGAAATTTGAGCCAAGGTGAGGCTGATCAACCGATCACTAACAACGAAATCATCAGCAGCCGTTACCTCAGCTAACCTGCGATTTCTTACGTCCATCATTTCAGTTGAGATGCGGAGTTCCTTGTCTGCTTTTCGAGCGATGTCACGCAGATGCATCAGAGAGATCAATGTCCGTGCATCTGCGCGTTGAGCATCAAGCCGTTCAGAGTATGAAAGTAAAATGACGCGGTCAAGACTTTCCATGTCAAGTTCTTCAAGCATTCTTCGGTCTGTCGTATCTCCAAGTTTCACAACAACAGTCAACCGATTGAACTGATCAAGATTATCTGGTTCCTCGGGTAGGTCAGCAAATACAACGACACGACTCCCTTCCGGTACGAATTGATCGAGCTGTTCGATAATCAAAGGTGCACGTCGATTCCATCCGACAATCATCAATCGTTCAGGCTCATCTTCGATATCATCTGTTGCCTTCACTGCCTTCTCCATGATGTGTTCACGCCCATCACCTTCGATATGAATCTCTGAATCATCTTCAGCGAGTACAATCATCTTGTCATTTTGTTCGATGACAAAATCATCGGTCGGGTTGAGCAATGGGTCCTCCTCCCCCCGTTGGATGCCAATAGGTATCGCATCACTGAAAGCAAAAATCGCTTCTCCAAACGTTCGTCCAACTAACCCCTCTGGAGGATGGAAGTAGATTTCGTGACCATCAAAGTCTAGAATTTCACTATAGACTGCTGAAAGACCAGACTTTCTTGAGGTTTGAGCAGTCAAGCGGGCGAGGAAATCATTCGTCAGGACGAATTCCACTTCTTTCCCTCCAACAATCTGACACACCTCCGCATTCTTTGGATCATGAACTTCAGCTACGATGTGATATGGATTTCTTCTTCTATCTGGGTCGTTAACGATGGCTAGTAGAATCTTGATCACATCTGCATCAGGGTCCTCCGCATCTGGAGATGCAATGACAATGGATTTCGATCCTTTGATTGCGGCTAGGGTCAAGTCATTCATATCCATGGGATCGCCTCTCCTTGTCACAACTCTCGTTGTTTTAGTATCGGGAAGCTGACTTCGAATTTCGTCATCCATCTCTGCCTTTGATCGATCTGCCAAAATAACGACGCAAGCCCTCGATTCTGATTCATTAGCGATGATCAATTGTTCAATGATCGAGATTGCTTGTGCAGACCATCCGAGTAATACGGTATGTTCACTTTCAACAACAGGTGAGCGGCCTTGCCGAAGTTCTTCCAATCGGTCACTCAATCCAGTGGTAAGGACACCGATCAGAACTCCCACGCTCAGCAGTCCAGTAAGAAGGAACAAGCCACCGGTGATTTTCTTGATGAACGAAGTATCGTCCATAGTGGGGTCCCTATCCACTGCAACGGTCCAGAGTATTCCTGAGAAGAATTTACCCAACAATGACCTCTCATCAGAGATGAGCATGTGTTGTACTAATGCGATGAGAAATACGAATGTGAGGGTGCCTAACGCAAGGGCGACGATCAATACGCCAGAACCCTTCTCGAGAAGATTATCGAGGTGGTAGCGCCACTTGCGTACCGGCTCCTTCGACATGGTTCGTGAGGAGTGGGTTCAGATGTTCTTTTTTCCCCTTGTTGATACTGTCTGGAGATGTTCCTCAGTTTGTAGAAACTTTCTGGCGGACCTGCGGGTCTCCGCTCCCCAAACCCAAGTGGCTCAACTCGAGGCGACCATTCAATCTGCTCACGCCTTGCTCCTGGCAGGCCTCATCGATGAGGCAACCAGCCTACTTGCCGCATTTTCGCCCGAAATTCAACCGAACATTGACCGAGCATTGACCGAAATTCGGCCGACTGTTGGCCGAACATTGCCCAATGAAGAGAGGTGGTGAGGTTTTGGTGAAGTTCGCATCGCTCAACATCACCACCAACGCCAGCAAGGTGACCGTCAAATCAGGGAAATTTCGACGCACAATCCATGTTGCGGAATGGTCTGCAATGGTCAGCCAATCCATGGCCACCATGGTTCCGCTCAACCCAAAGGTGACCATACCTTCCTCGCAAATCTACCTCGTTCGAGGACTCGGTTTTCGATTGAAGGCATGGGAAGGAATGCAGGATTGTTTGTTGCTCATTCAACAACCTCAACCACTCCCCGTACCGGTTGTTCCACCAACCCTGGCGCCACCGAAAATGCTCCCGAGTTTGAAGGGCGTGAGGTTTGACAAGGTCTTGCATTCCGTCGAGCAAAGCGTCCTCAGGGACGAAGGCGACGAAGTAAGCATCATCGCCAAAGCAGGTGAAGAAGCCTACTTGACAGCGGTACGATTCGTCCAACAAAACATCCTCCATCAAGAGATATCGAGGTACATTCCCCAAGATGTGAAGATTGCCGTAGCCTTGCGAGATCAAGGGCTCTGCACCCACATTGACCACTTCAGGCAACGATGTACAGCCACAACAAGGCTCCAGTACGACCACCGTTTCATCCCCTTCTCACTCGGAGGGCCGCAACGCATCTGGAACCTCACGCTGTATTGCGAAACCCACAATCAGGAAAAAAGCGACCAGGTTGATTTCGCCAAAGCGCTGGTTGAATTCTTTGGAGGAATGCTACTATGAGCAGAAAAAACAACGATGAGTTACCCGATGACATCCTTACCAAACTGAGGTACCTCAATGAGCAGCCTGACGACTACGATGCCGACACGCGTCCACTTGTTCCATTGAATGAGGAAGAGATTGGTACCTTCCGCCCACCCGAACCAGCCCTTCGTGTAGGCGTTCGCGATTCATCGTACCTCAACTACCGAGCATGGGGGTACATCAGTGAAGATGAGCGCATTTTGCTTTCTGATGAAGGCGAAGTGTATCTCAAAATTGACGAAGTAACATTTGGTTCAAACGATGCACTCAGAATGATGTTTGAACTTGCTTCAGATGAAAACTTCTCGATTGACAAAAAAATGCTTGACCTTGATATTGGTTTAACGATGCTCATCAAACAACGGATTCGTACAAGCATAATGAATCGAGTTGTAGGTTGGCTCGCATCCGGAAGGTTGGGAAAATAGTTCAAGTAGCGTTGACTATAGGTGTTCTCTTGGGTTGAACGCTAGGGGGGCACCCCTTGCGCTCGTATACGAGTCAGAGGGTACCAATCCGACCAGATTTTATCCCTCAATTTTCGCATACTTGATGCAGGAAAATGGCCTGATTTTCACAGAAGATTCGGTATAACAAAAGTGAGGAAAAGCTTCACTCGTCCGCACCGAGGAATGGGTAAGTCCAATCCTGTGGGATGTCTAGT
>CAZMJD010000101.1:0-6235 GCA_964566385.1 uncultured Candidatus Poseidoniales archaeon
GCAACATACGACAAAGAACCATTACAGTCTATCTGGATAAAGGTGATTTCAGGGGGAAATTACTGATTCCAAATGAAGAGACAATCTACTGGTTCTTGATTGCCCATTCCAGCAAGACCATCCTCGTGAGAGGATTTGGGACCTTTACGAGTGAAGATATCGACCACATCATTGGAATTAAGAGTAGAGAATGACACAATGATTTCAGTTGAAATGCCATCTCATCTGGTATTGGATCAGGGCATCAGGTATCTGGCAGAATGAAGATCTCTGAGATTTTTCAGACATCCTGCCAATCGGCCCCATTCCACCACTGGGTTCTACCATCGGATAGCTTGCGCCATGTGTGACCCGATTCATCAGTCCATTGTTGCATAGGAGTGGCTGGAACTGAGATCTCAGACATCTGATGAGGTGGATAGAATGAATCTCTCGGCTCCTTCCCCCTCTTGATCAGCAAGACGATGGAGAGGATTATGATGATGAGAAACATCACACTCGCAGCGATAAATTGGATTTCGAAAAGTGTGCCTGCATCCTCGGCGCTCTCAGCCGCCTTTTCCACCTCTGCTCCTGTTTTCTCCCCTTCCGTCTGCTCGGACTGATTCTGGTTCTTGGATGAGAGATTCGAGGATGTGCCTCCTTGCTGTACTGTGCCCTGATTCAGTGTTTCACCGAAACTAGATGAGTCATTGTCTGCTTGCGTCGTGTTATCTGGTTGTGTACCGTTATGTGACACATTATTGTGCATGTCCAGCTCCTTCTCCACATCTCCATTTTCTTCACACCATTGTACTGGATCTTCTGGAAATGCATCAGCACCATGTTCACAATCATCGCCAGCAATAATTTCCCAGTCAGAATCCGCATCGGACCAACCATCACCATCACTGTCTATACAACCAAACCGATCCTCTGTTGAATTCCCATACACTTCTGGACAAGCATCTGGATGAAATCCAAGCGTTGAATCTCCATATCCATCTGAATCTCTATCATGCCATTGACTTGATTCAGCAGGGAAATCATCATCCATATCTGAATAACCATCACCGTCATTGTCAGGGCAGCCTATGGAAGGTAGCATCGTTGCATTTCCAGCGACGTCATCACAATGATCAATGTCATTGGTAAATCCATCTTCGTCATCATCCAATTGAGATTCTGCACATCCATTCCCATCAACTACGGCATCGGTCGTTGTGTTTGCACAATCATCAATCTCATCCCAAACTCCGTCTCCATCATCATCTGGAAGATCATTGACGATGACTGTTCGATTCACCCATATCTGATGACCTCGCCCATCGGAGACAAAAAGCGTGATCAGATGTGTTCCTAAAGATAGATTGCTGGTAGCAAAGGTGGATTGTTCGGACAGGATTCCATCAAGATTGCTGGTCCATTGGAATGTGATCGGATCATCATCGGGGTCGCTGGATTGAGATGCATCGAATTGAATCACTGATCCAATGATATGGGCTTCCCCATCATAGGGAGTGCTGATGATGATATTGGGTGCAGAGTTCTGGTCAGCGAACTCAAGCAGGAATGCTGCAGAATGTTGTGTTTGATTCGAATTCGAATACCAGTTACGCATGAAGAGGCCATCTATCAGCGAATCTCCATCAAAATCGCCCCAACCATCCATGGTAGCGTAGATGGTACCTGTCAGAAGGCTGCTAGTCCATTCCAACGTCCTCTGTTCAGCATCAAAGACGTTAATCTCTGTCATGAATAAAGATGGTTCAGCAAATAGAATGAGTTCGAGTCGGTTGTCGTTATCGACGTCGTAAACATGTGTTGTCACCTTCTCACCGAGATAACCCGTTGTCCATTCCAATTGATATGAGGTTCCATTATGTATATCGACGCGGCCATCTATAGAGAGAATTAGTTCCTGCCAACCATCGCCATCAATGTCTTTGGCAGTTCCATAGATGCTTTGATTCGACGTCGTATTCCATAGAAGATATCCATTTGATGCGTTACGAATCTCCAGTTCTTTCTGACCCTGTTTCATGATTAACTCCATCCCTGGTGAAGAAGCATCGACTTCAGCAGGGTTGGCGTAGATGAATGACTCGCTGGGACCCAATGCCCACTGTTCTTGCATGCTTTGGCCATCCCGGACGGCGAATGAGTAAAGTGTACTCCCATTCACATTTGAATGACGCATCTCGAGAATTTCGAGCTGGAGATCACCGTCGATATTCAAGAACCAGGAGTTGGATATGTGATCCATCCAACCCGTAGACCATTCCTCCAGAAGTGTCGCTCCATCATAAGAGGTGATTCTGCTGGAATAAATGGGAATGCTCGTACCAGGAATCCAAGAATGATTCCATTCAGTGATGACAAGTTCGACATCACCATCAGCATCGTGATCGTTGGCGACCAAATTGAAGTTGGATGAATGATTGATTGCATTCCAGATAGGTGTTCGCGTGGTACCATCGAGGACTTCGAAATATTTCCCTTCTGAATTGGTCCAGATGTTGATCATATCAAGACCGCCATCACCATCTACGTCGGCTTCCATGCCCCAAACAGATGATTCATAATCGCTTGAGAGCCACTCAGTCTGATGACTTGCTCCTCCAATGATTCGGATATCACCTTGCATGACAGACCCGGTGCCATTGAATGTGCGCAGAATCATCTCTTGATCACCATCATCATCGATGTCGTTGATGCTCAATGACGTATGGACTCCAAAATCTGGTGACGTCCATTCATAGTTTGGTTGGTTGGTAGATGAGGGCGATATGACGCGGATGAATGAATGTTGATTATTTGATCCATCACGATATGATGAGAGTAACACACCTTCGACATCCCCATCATCATCAACATCGGCCCTGTAGGCATAGACCTGATTCAGGTCACCGGTGTCCCATTGAATTGTCCCATAACTCGCTACCCGTGCTGAAGATGGCCACGTCTTCCCATCATTGATTCCATCAACTAACAGTGAGGAGGGAGGGAGGATGGCCACTGCAAAGAGTGCGAGAATCAGGAACACCACCCTGCTCGACATGAAACTCCTTTCTCATCAGTGGATATGAAACCCCCCTCCCCACGGCCTGACAACGGCTCTGAAACCGAGAATTGCAAAGAACTGCGAACATGGTTTCAGATATGGAGGAAGTAATAGGAGAGAATCGGAATGCTGAGGATGACCAGGTTTGTATGAGTTTTGAAAGGGGTGGTTTTCATCTACGTCTCACCACCTAAGCATGCTCAAAGCTTTTCCACATCCAAGCGATTCAATACTTCTCATCATCTACATCTCAACATCAGGAGACATAAGGTCGATCGATGTCAAGTTGTACGATGTACAAACCAGATGTGATGCAGGAAAGATACACGAAACCATCGTGGTATTCAGCAGCCCACAAGAACGGTACCCATCCAAAGTCGTAATATGAACTGTCCAGAGGCACCCCATCCTGTCCATGGGGGAGATGGTAACCAACGGTTGCATCACGATACAGTACGGTGCGATTCATTGCTGAATCCGCTGCCATGAGTGTCTCGACGTCAATGATCCACAACCCCGCATGGTAATGACTGAGGTAGATACGGGCATCCCAATCTCCACCATGACTCGTGTCTGGACGACCTGAAGAACCAGTCTCAAAGATGGCAGTATCTGCATTATGAGGGCTGAACAACAACCACTCCTCTGCATCAGGATCAGTATGACAATCTGCGCCATAGCAATGTTCGTCACCGAAGGGAATCTCCCAATCATTGATCAGTACTGGCTTGAAACGAACCTGTCCATTGAGCAGTTCGTAATCAGTGGTATCGAGCAAATATGCCATTCCGCTACCATGAGTGGTAGATAGAACCTCAGTTGCAAGGAATGTGAGATGACGCGGACCCGCAGGATAACCAAGATGACTTGCATCGAGCATGCTGTCAAATGGTTCAGCGTAGTGGATATAGGAGGCACGACCTCCGTTCTCATTACCAGTCGTACCACTGTCTGGTTGACCATCACCATCGAAATCGGCGAAATCCATCCACAATCCTACTTCAGGTGCTCTCCAATTACAACCAGCCTGCGTTCCCCACGATCCTCGGCACGCTGCGGCAATGGCAAGATATTCGGCAAGATCATTCTGAGGATGTGGGACGTCGGAGACATCGAAGATTCGAAGACCTGCTTCCCAGTAAGCGCCATAGATGTAGGTCTTGCCATAGCGTGGATCATTCTGATCTGTTCCCGGCCAGGTCTGCACCGTCATATCATGGATGTAGATCCAACCTCCTCGTGTCGTTTCCCACGAAACCTCAGCCTCACCTACCTTGACGATACGAGGAAGGTCACCATAACCTGCGAAATTGATGTGAGCAATCGTGATCCCCCCACACGCATCTCCCTGGCCGACATCACATTCCTCGTAATCGGGATTTGCGACGAAGATGTACCATTCATTATCGATCATATGTGTGTATAGGTTATGAGGTCCACTTGGATGATCTGCATCATACCATGAATCAACCCAACTGGGATCTGCCTTATTCGTCACATCAACAAGTGTGACAGTGACCTGGGCAGGGTCTTCCCATTCACCAACATTAGGTTCAGCATTTCCCGCATCGATGAGCTGATTCTGGACGATGATGTACTCACGGCCATTGTACTGTAGATATTTGACATCGAGGACCTGAGTGTTCGGGTCAATGTAAACCCCGGTTACCTCGGTGTTGCTCGGATCTGTGACATCGACAATGTGCATCTCCTTCCAACCAGCAAGGTAAGCATAGCGTCGTCCATCCGGACTGTCGGCGACCTGAACCTCTGCATTTCCAGGTTCGGTGAGCTGATTGAAATCGAAGGCTTCGATATTCGGAGTCGAGAAATTATGCTGCGAAGCATTCCGGTGATCATGATCATCGTGTGTCTGGATCAAAGGATCAAGGAAAAGAAACTCATCCAGACTATCATCTGGAGACATCGCTGCCCTGAGCGCCATAATACCTGTATATGCACTCACAGCAAGGAGGATGGCAACAAGGATACCTCCTACGATCATCGTGGCTTCACGCTGCTCGACCATCGTCACCTACCGCATCGGGGCACCTGTCAGGTGATGTTGAAGGCATCGGACTCATCCCCCTCAACATGCGAGGGCGCGGTGCTGTTGCGGTAGTGCTCACCTTGATTGCAACCGCATCCCTTCCTGCCGCGGCCCATGCACCTTCCACCTTCATGATCATCCTGAAGAGCGATGGACCGGTTCCAGGGAATGCCACCAACAATCTCTGGATCAATGACAGCGTCTGGTTTCGCAATGTCGATACAACAGAGAACCAAACTCACACAGTGGTTATCGACATGGACGGAGATGGCCTGTTCAATGGAAGTGGAGACATTTCCTCCGGCCCATTAACGGCGACATGTGAACTGGATGATGAAGGAAACAGGACGGACCCCACATGTGAGGTTGTTCTGGTTGTAACATTCAATCAAACGACTGGTTACCTCGATGGATGGTATACCTTCGAAGATCGACGTTCGGACGGAAACAGTACGACTGGAAGACTCTACGTACGTCCAGATAATCATACCATGGTGTCGAACACCACGAATATCTCAAACACAAACGATCCCAGTAACTCTGTCGCACAGCAGACCGAACTTGAAACAAAACCAAATGAGGAGGAATCAGTAGCTGTATTAGTGATGCTCAGTGCAGCCTCTGGATTCGCAGCACTCAGCATTCTTCTGATCATTATGCTCAGAGAGTTTCGCGGTTCTGAAACAACACTTGATTCAGAGGAGTAGGTGCCATGAGTGATACTGCTCAGATGGTGACAGACTCTACTGTTGTAACGTCGCAAAATATTCGACCTGAGCCATGGATGGTATACCTGTTCAGTCTGATCAATCCGATCGTTGTCATCACAGGAAATTCAATGGGAGGTATATGGACAGTTATGGGGTTCGTATTCACACTCATTATTGGCCCGATTATTGACGTCCTGCTTGGAGCGACACGCACGATTCGACCAGCACGTGAATCTGGCACCCCTCTTGTGATGATTCTGTGGATTCATTTCATGCTTCACATCCTTGTTCTTGCTTCACTGTTCGCACTTGTCATTCGAGATGGATGGAATCTCTGGGTGATTGTAGCAGCGGTATCGATGGGATTGCATTCAGGAGCTGCGGGAATCATCATTGCTCATGAACTTGGACACGATAAACCTCGTAGTATTC
>CAZMJD010000102.1:0-1794 GCA_964566385.1 uncultured Candidatus Poseidoniales archaeon
GCGATATTTTGGTAGGATATCGAATCCAGTGCCCGTGATTGTGAGATTCGTGCTGCTTATTGTCAGCCCATGGTCGGGTGTGATCGATCCTATGAACGGGTTTACTTGCTCAGTGTGCAGGGTCCCGTTCCCGATCTGAACGTCGGTATTGGGACCGAGTTCGAACTGAGTATAGAATATCTTGATCCTCCCACTTCCTCCTGTGCCTCCTTGGCGACAATTTCCTGTTGATAGGGTCGCAAGACAATCTCCTCCCGTCCCGCCCAATACTGATAATTCACCACTGACCGTGACCGAATCTCCATGAAGAAGAATCCCTCCTCCCGAAGCCCCTCCTCCACTGACCGGGCCACTAGCAGGACAACCTGTGAATCCTGTGTTCTGACCCGAAGAACCACCTTTTCCTCCATCTGACCTGATACTGCCATTGATCGTGATTTCATTTGCTTTGAGGAGGATTCGACCTCCTCCTGAATTACCTGATCCTGCTGCTGCACCACTGCTCTGGGAAGCGAATGACCCCCCGCAGTTACCATTTCCTCCGCCCCAAGCAACATGGAAACCTCCACCTCCACCCCCTCCTCCTGATCCCATCTGGACACTGAATCTATTCGCACTTCCATACATCGGACCTCCTGACAAGAGTCTAGAATAATCGACACCATCGTGAGAGTTCACATAGCCCCACGATGGTGACGAATTCCCTCCTCCTCCGTATGAGGCAGCTCCTCCTCCTAATCCCCCATGAGGATCGTAGCTCTTCTCCCATGGACGACTTGTCCAAGATCTGGGGCTGCTCCCTATTGGCCCCCCACCCGGCCCGGAACCTCCCACGTGAGGGCTACCCCCTTGGTAGCCTGATTCGGATGCATTCAGGATGCCGTTGATCTCAACGCTCTGCGCTTCAATCGATAGATTACCGAAGGCTGAACCGTTGTATGGTTCGACCAGGAGGCTGACGTTCTGTTGTATGGTGAAAGCCGAGATGTTGTAGTGATGGCCTGCGGCGGTGGAGTTGGAGGAGATCATCCACGGCTGGCCTCCATGATCACCGCCCTCCAGTGGCAACCAACTGCCACCTCCGGACCAAATCACGATTCCTCTCAGGATTGCTTGAGGACTGATCTCTATCGTGGAAACGTTCTCAAATGAAATAGCGGAATCACTGCCTGCACCTGACTCAGTGATCAGATAACTTCCACCACCGTTTCCATCGGCTCCAGAACCGCCCTGTGCACTGAGGTTACCAGTCAAATTGAATATTCGGGAGTTGAAAAACTGTGTTCCCGCGGCAGCGCCTCCACCGGGTGCTCCCACATTTCCAGTATCACCCCAAGGGTCGACCCCACCAAGTCCAAAACTACCGCCTGATTCTCCATCAGTGGATATTGACCCAGATATCGTGATCACGTCTGCATTGAGATCAATAGACCCTCCCCCTGAACCTCCTGAACCTCCTGGGGTTCCTGAATACTGATTATCGCGACCACCGCCTCCACCTCCTCCTCCTCCACCAGAGCCCATCGCCTGAACAGGAGCGAATCTTGAGTAGATGGCTGGAGGAGCGGTTCCAGAACCACCCGTGTTATACAAACCGCCACCGCCACCAGTGAAATACGCGCTTGCGCCACCGCCTCCGCCACCACCAACTCCAACTTGAGCAGTACCTCCTACCCAGCCTTCGGTTCCTGAACTTCCAGCACCTGGGCCAGAACCACCTGACCCTCCTGAACCACCCCCTATATTTCCAGCACCACCCGCGCCGCCTGAATAACCGGAACCGGTTGCATTGAT
>CAZMJD010000102.1:1809-6233 GCA_964566385.1 uncultured Candidatus Poseidoniales archaeon
CGTCGTCGCGTTCACAGAGAGATTGCCGAAGGAAGAGTTGGTTCCATCGTGCGCTTTGACATGCAGAACAGCACCCGATGACACCTGGAACGTCGAGATGTTGTAGTGATGTCCTGAGGCGGTGGTGTTGTTCGAGATGATCCAGTCCAGACCTCCATGGTCTCCACCATCAAGGAGCGTCCAGCTGCCCGAGGACATGAGTGGAAGGTGAGCAAGTCCCTGAGGCAGCTCTCCCTCTCCATCCATGGTGCTCAAGAGTGGTGAGCACAGCAGCAGGATGGCCCATAGGATGGCAGACCTCTCTCTCGGCACAGTTCTCATTCCCTTGGTATTCTTTGATTGGAGATGAACATAAATTTTCAGGACGGGCTTTCAGCCTGCTTCATTTGAGTCGCATAGCGAAGTCGGATGGGTCGCCCACAAGAAGTGCATCGAGCAGAGCACATCCCTCCTCAGGGGTGAGGATCGGTCCGAACCATCCTCCGTCTGGGTAGTGTGCCACCGATGGTCCTTGCTCGCAGAAGTCCAGACATCCTGAGGATTGTACTCTCCCCTCCAGACCGATGTTCCGCGCATGTTGCTTCATTGCAACAAGGATCTCCTTGCTGTTACGACTGCCGCAACACGTGCGTTTTGCACCCTCGGGCCGGACATTCGTACATACGAAGAGATGGTGTGTGTATCCTGGTTCGCTGCGCCCCTTAGGGTCGGGGGTTGGGCGTGATCGGTCCGCTTCACGACTCCCCATGAGCGTGACTGTGACGTCCTTCGCATGGTCCTTACGCTTGGGGGGTGCTTTCACCGGTAGAAAGAGTGCAACCAATTCCCCTCGTTGTCCTTGTAGCGCATCGTGAACGTCTCAGGTTCCTCATCAGGTGACCAGACATGATGCCCTTGGAGATGGAAATCCATCTCTCGGAACAGTTCAGGAGTGACGTGAACCCCTGTTTCTCCGAAATAGTAGGCACGCGGCACTTGCAATGCGAGGCGTACGAACCCAGCCTGATGGATCGCCATCGAGGTCACAGAATCCTGAGATGAAGGCGTGTGCCTGAGTCTGACTCTTGGGAACGGATTCGAGACTGCTTGTTCGGGTGGGTCAAGGAGTCTGCCTTCGCGCACTCCTCGTTTCTTCTTCATCCATTGACGCATAAACAATCGGATGCGGTAGTTCGCACGCTTGGCATAAGGCCGGTCGAGTAGAAATCGCTCTTCGTACTCGTACAAGGCGGATTTGATAGCATCCCACACAGATTTGGTCAGGCAATATGTCACGAAGTGTCTGTTCGTCAGTACCACTTTGTCGAGATCATCTTTCAGGTCCCCCTCATCTCCCTCGTGGACATTCCATGCTTGAACCGTGCCGACATCGCTGAAGGTGTGTGCCCAGTCTGAGAGTCTGAGAAGAGCAGTCAGGAAGGAGGGTCCTGGCTCGATATCATCCTCCATGAGGATCATCCTGTCGTAACCCAGTTCATCGAAGATCTCTCTGCGGGCCCCGATGAGCTGACGCCCGACTCCAATATTCTCAGGTCGATGTGTGATCTTGGTGTAGGGGACTTCGCTCGTCTCGATCACCTCGGTGATCTCGTCCTGAAGTGAGCCTGGCCCTCCATCGAGGTAATGGTGGATGTCGATATCATCCTCGACGGACATCAGTGCCGTTCTAAGTCCTGAGATCATTCGCTTGAAGTGGTCTGGTCGACCGTAACCGAAGGTCGCCAATGCCGTCCTCACAAGACCACTTCGATACCAGCGAGCAGAGATGGCGTATCAAGGCTGCACCACTGTCGGGCGGTGATTGTGCTTTCATCCCCAGAAACCGTGGTCGTCACCTTTGTCGGTGATGTCGGAGCGTTCCGCCAACTCCCGGCGGCGCTTCATGTCATCACGCTCGAAGTCATGCATCTCGTCATCGTCGAGATAACCGGGACGTAGGTGGGCGATGAGGATGACTTCGACGATGACGTCGCGGGCGATGAATCGCTGTTCTCCATCGCAGTTCGATGCTCGTCTTGCCGGTGCTGATCAAACGACCCCGTCGAATTGTATCGGCGTCGGGGGGGAATGAACGCGCATCGAGATGGATCTCGATCAAGTCGTCCTTCCTGAGACCGGGTCGTCGTCCGAGTAACTTCCCATCAAGAACACTGCCTAACGATTCAAGGTCGGGCTCTCCTGCCTCTGCCCACATCTCGCGGGCCCAGTTGGGTAATTCCCCGGCGTCCATGAGGCTGCGACTCGGCGGAGAGATGAAAACCCTAACCGTTGGCTTCTAGAGGAAGGACATGGGTCGTGGACTGCGTGGAGTGCCTCTGGTTCCTGATGTCGATGGACTCCTAGACCTCGGATTCGGACGTGCGAAGAAGGCAGCATCACGGGTTGATGAACCCGATCGTTCTCGGCGAACCCGGGCACAGCTCAAGCGCCTCGTTCAGGCCTCATCTGATGTTCTCTCGAGTAATCTGAAGAATTGGGTGAGGGCTTGGCCATCACTCGATCAGATGACGCCGTTCTCTCGGGCACTTACAACTGCGGCCGTGGGCGAGGATGCCTATCGGCAGCATCTTGGGGCACTCGAATGGGCTGCACGTAGCATCTCAAGCATAGCAAGGGATTCACTGACGCAGATGCGTCACAGTTCAGATATCGAGGAGGTGCACGAGATACGTAGGGGGGCTTATGGACGAATGTCTTCGGTCGTGCACCGCATCGGGCCCGATCTGGATTGGCTGCGTGAAGCCCATGGAACACTGCGTGACCTGCCTTCAATCGATGATGATGCAGGCTGCGTCGTCGTTGCCGGAGCACCTAATGTTGGAAAATCCGCTCTCATCGCCTGCCTGAGTAGAGCAAGCCCAGAAGTCGCTGCCTATCCTTTCACGACCAAGCGACTGCACATTGGTCACTTCATTCATCGCCGAATACCGGTTCAGATCATCGATACGCCTGGACTCCTTGACCGAGCGGATTCGGATCGCAACATGATTGAACTGCAAGCGCTGGCAGCACTCGATCATGCAGGTGATCTCGTCCTCTTCCTCCTTGATCCGACCGAGACCTGCGGTGTCGACATCGAGACTCAACAGTCCATCCTATCTCAGGTGCGTGAGCATCTTGGTACGACTCCAGTCTGGGTGGTCGAGGCGAAAGCCGATCTCTGGATGGAGGCCGATGAAGCATGGGAGCGTCTTTCAGAGGAGGAACGGGTCTTGACTGAGACGCGTGAGCAAGAGGATGAGCCAGATGCTTGGGTACCTAAGAAGGTCCCTGAACCACTGGCTGGCCGACATGGAGGTGACATCGCTCTGTCTGCATTGAACAATGTAGGTATGACATCTCTTCAACTGGCGATTGGCGCACATCTGGTTGAACTGGGTCGAGGTGACGCTCTGAGTCTGCCTGAGGGCTGGCATCGCTCAGACATCAGGTCTGAGGACTCATGATTCAAGTCATCAAGACGTCATTGACATGTCCACATATCGGGCACATGACCTTGTAGGCCCGTATAGATGGTCCAAGTCCATCGATAGGAAGGGGCTGTCCACAGCGGCACTTGTATCCCATGGGCTCACGTGACGGTCGCCGTCCTTCATGCTTAGGGTCATACAAGACCTATCATCGGCCCAACCGTGATGACAAGGAACAGTACGATGATGACAGTTCCCCAGAGTCGGAATTGCTTCTGGCTACGGACTCGCTGCTCAAAGGACACGAGGCATGCATCATCTCCACAGATCGGTGGGTCACTCTTCAGGGAGATGGGTGTATGGCAGGATGTGCAGTGTCGATGAGCCTGCATCCCGCCTCGTCGCCGCCCCCCCGACGTCTCACCTTCTGCCATCAAGTCACGGTCCGGATGCATGTGCCCTCAAACGTTCCGCCGCTGAGAGCTGAACCGATGCGTTCGGGATGAAGTCCGTCGAGGACACACAACTCAAGGCGATGTTCTTTCGCAACAGCGGCGGCAACAGGGTCTACGACGGTCGAGGTACCAGGTCTATGCTCGGTACCTACGATTTCAATGAGGCCATCATGTGTAAGTTCATCGAAACGTTCCGCCTTGGGTTCAAGCCTTGGATCTGCGCTGTAAACATGACTGACATTGGTGGCAATGATGCAACGTGCTGCACCTGCTGCAGCGGCCAAACGTACTGCCACTGCATCTGTCGTGTGCCCTGGGTGGGTGCCTCCCATGATACAACGTCCCTCCTCTTCAAGCTCGATGATAGCCTCCTCGATCGTTGAAGGTATGCCCCTCACAGGCTCTCCCTGTCTGTGGCCTAACCAGCAGCGTAGCACTGAGGCATTGAGTCTGGTTGCACTGATGCCTACCCAATCCAGTGCATCATCATCGTCGGAGCCATGGCGGGCTAATTCGATGCCCGCACGTGCAGCACGTCCTCCTCCAACGACGACAGCCA
>CAZMJD010000103.1:0-6228 GCA_964566385.1 uncultured Candidatus Poseidoniales archaeon
AGACAGGAGAACGGCCCTGCCAGACCCTTTGCACCAGGGAGGTATCGGTCCTCAGGTACGAACACATCCTGCAGTACCAGTTCGGAGGTCACTGAAGCCTTGAGTGAATGTTTACCATGCATCTCTGGTGCAGAGAATCCTTCGTCCTCCTTCTCTACGATGAAGCCCCGGATGGTGTCGTCGAGTTTCGCCCAGACGATGGCTATGTCGGCAATCGTCCCGTTAGTGATCCACATCTTTGCACCATTGAGGATGTACCCTCCATCGACCTTCTCTGCCTTGGTCACCATACCTCCTGGGTTCGAACCATAGTCCGGTTCAGTGAGCCCGAAGCATCCAATGATCTCACCCGTCGCCATGCCTGGCAGGTACTTCTGCTTCTGTTCCTCAGTCCCGAACTTGTGAATGGGATGCATCGACAACGAACCCTGCACACTGCAGAATGAGCGCAGGCCACTGTCTCCTCTCTCAAGTTCTCGGCAAACGACACCGTAGGCGGTGTAGGACATGCCTGCACATCCGTACTTCTCTGGGATGACCATCCCCAGTACACCCATCTCACCTAGCTCACGACCCCATTCTGCTGGGAATACACCGTCTCTACAGGCATGTTCGATTTCAGGGATAATGCGTTCATCGACCCATTGTCGAACCATGTCTCTGAGCATTCGTTCCTCTTCTGTCAGCATCTTGTCGACGCCGTAGAAGTCGAGCGCGTCATAGGGCTTGACCATGTGGAACGGCGGTAGTGGTTGCGAAATGAACGTTTGGTCATCTCTTCCTGCGCCGGGGCGTCTCCGGCTCAATTCGTTTTCCTCTCTTACCGCGCTTCCTCTTGCGGCGTTCAGCAGCCCATCGGCGAGGTCCTGGCAAATACATCCATAGCAGTCCAAGGATGGTTCCTGGCACTGCGATGACGACAAGGAGGAATACGATCGTCGATCCTGTGGCGCTGACCAATCCTCCTGAAACAGATGGGCCGATGACGACGATATGACCGTTCTTTGTGATCATCCAGCCGTGGAAATCTCCGTCCACAGTCGGTTCCATCCATCCAGTCAGGATTTGTGAATCAATGATCTCGGTCAGCTCACTCAGTTCAGAGCCTTCGATGAAGGGATAGACGTCGATTCCAGGGTCATTGTATTCTGCTTCCGAGGTGCGGAACCACACGATGCGGCTGTCTGAAGTCACGCCCATCACATCTTTCTCTTGTGTGAGGAACAGGCCGGTGACGGGGGCTCCCGAACCCATAATGTTGGCCACCTCGCTCGTCTGGCTGTTGTTTACGTCTGTAGAATCGATGACGATCGTTGCATATTTCGTATCCCCGCCGGCAATGACGCAGACCGGTCGATCGGTCGCACAGGCTCCTGTCAACCAATTCCAAGATCCAGAGATGGCAAACCATTCCTTGCTCGAGATGATACCTTCTCGATCCGAGAGAAGGATGCCAGAATTCTGGGTGACGAACATGCATTCGCTGCGCAGGAAGACGGAGAGACAGGCGATATCATGAACGCTACCAAGATCAGATAGAACTGAGGTCAGAGAATCGTTGGTGTAGCGATATACATCACCACTCTTGGTTCCCATCCATGCGATATCACCCCGCTGATTCCACGCAACGCTGGAAAGATCGGCCCAAAGAACGCTGTGATTCGCCCCATCGACGTGTGTGAGCGCACCAGTTTCGCTGTTGTATCTGAGCAAGACACCTTGATCGCCGACGATCAGGGCTGAATGTCCAGATGGGTGCCACGATGCCGCATTTATTGTGTGACTCACCCCACTGCTGAGTACTCTGGCGCCGGCCTTCGAATCCTCCTGTTCGTAATCGAGCAGAATCACCGTGCCGTTGAGACCTCCGGTGAGGACCTTGGTGTGATCGTGATCGTGATCAGCGAATTCGAGAGCAACATTCGATGTAGCATCGTCGAGGATGTGTCGAGTCACTTTGAGGGTGAGGCCTGTCTCGGTCTCAACCTCTGCTGTCACCACTTGGCTGAATGTGATAGTGAGCAGCATGACCATGGCCGCGGCTGTGCGTGTTCGGGTGGTCACATGATACCGACCGTCAGACACCTGTCAAGACCGTTGCGGGTGAATGAGATGCTTGCTAAAACTGAATAAGCGCCCCCCTCAGCAAGGATTCATGGAGCAGTTTGATGTCGCACGTGGGTTGATCAAAAAAATCACTGAATCAGGCGGTTTGGTTGAAGTCATGCAACGCCATTTCAATGACATTGATGGAGTTCGTATCAGCGAGGTTGATGGTGTCAACAGTGTCCTCCTCGAAGAACCTGCATATCTCCCGAATGTCCGTGTTTCTTACACCGATCGAGGTCTCCTGCAGGTCGATGGAGAGCAGGCGAAACCCGATTTCAGCGATAATGATGCGGTGCGACGTGCACAGATGTCGCGTGCTGCGTGGACTTCCTTTCTGGATGAGTCGACTGGCTATGATGGGAAGAAACGTGGCGATAAGGCGAAGGAGCGCGTGAAACGCCGCGCCAAATCATTGTCTCGAGTCAATGAATGGAATTCGTACATCGAGAAGGTGGGTCACATCGATGACGATGTCCTTGAACAGGGTCGAAATCTTGTCGAGGAGATTGAATCTGCACTATCTGATGAAGACATTACGAAGGCTTTCGGTCGGTCTGAGAAACTGAGCAAACTGATGGGGTGAACGGCTGACTCCTGACGAGCGCCGTTCACTGATTCTCGATGGTGTCAGTGAGGTCGTCGGTGCCGAACATCTCGAATCCTGCTTGGCTACGGGTCGAGGCATTGGTGGTGGTCCCATCAAGGCATACATCGGTTTCGAACCCTCAGGCCATGCTCATCTGGGTTGGTTGGTGCTCAGCCAGCGAATGAGGCGGTTCCTTGATGCAGATCTGCATCTCACAGTTCTGCTTGCTGATTGGCATGGTTGGATCAATGACAAACTCGGGGGTTCGTTAGAGTCGATTGAGGTTGCATCCGTGCATATGGAATCGGTCTTTCGATGCCTGCTTGATGACCCTCCAGAAGGTGATGGACCTGGTCAAGTCAGTTTTGTTCGCGCTTCACATCTGGTTGATGATGGTGATTATTGGGCTGGAGTGATCCGACACATGAAGAACGTCAGTCTAGCCAGGATTCGTAAGACATTCAGCATCATGGGCCGCGATGAGAATGATGCTGATGGGGACACGTCCAAATTCCTGTATCCGGCCATGCAGTCCCAAGACATCCACACGATGAACATCGATGTAGCACTTGGTGGAATGGATCAACGAAAGGCACACATGTACATGCGGGACATGGCTGACCGCCTCGGTCTTCCTAAGGCGACCTGTGTGCACACACCGATCATTCCTGGTCTTCGCTCAGCGATCGGTAGGATGGATGCATCGATTATTGGTGGTTCTGGGGTTCAGGTGGCAGGTGCCGACGAGAAAATGTCGAAATCAGACCCCAAAGGTGCGATTCTGCTCCACCATGGTGCTGGAAGAATCCGCAAACTCATGCGTGGTGCTCATCTTGATCCTGCATCCCCGGATTCGCCCATTCATGAGATTCTTGAGCACATCGTGTTCGTCCGATCAACATCGATGCTGATTGAGCGCAGTGAGGAGCACGGAGGTCCTCTCACCATTGAATCGGTCGATCAAGCCCGGCGATTGCTCGCCGATGGAGACCTTCATCCGCTGGATTACAAGGAAGCAGTCGCAGTTCGGATCGCAGATCTTCTGGAACCTCTGAGATCTCGCATCGAGTCAGAACCCGCTACCTTTCAGGCTCTTGATCGTCTTGTTCAGAAGCATTCTGCATGATCTATCTCTCTGGAGTTGTTCAGTCAGGGTCGAGATGATCGATGCATAACTGGCTTGAACATAGTGGGACGTCGTAATACTGGCGAGTAGTGGGGTCGAATGTATCGAGTTGCAAGGTGGACCCGCTATCAATTACGGTGACGACCGAAGAGGTTGAGGCTGGTAAGTAATCCTCGCCAGTGCTTGTCAGAGTGAGTCGAAGATAGTGGCCAACACTCACTTCGACGTCCATAGCGAAGAACTCCATCTTGGCATTGAACGGGAAGAGGAAATTGTGCACCACGGGCTCCGTTCCACCTTCATGATAACGCAGATCCATGATGGCATGACCGATGTGGATGCATGAGTCGGATTCATCGCAATCCTCCAACAGAGCGTAGATCTGCCCTCCATAGGTGCTGGTCTGAACGTTGATGTGAAGTCTTGCTAAACCCCCAAAGAAGAGTGGTTCGGTCAGGGGTGCGGTCTCATACATCGGCCCTGATGAAGCATCAGGGAGAATGAGATTTCCTCCAGTGATGTGGACGAGGTCCTCGCTGCCCAGTTCAAGCACCAACTCAGTGGTATCGGTCATTGGATACGAAGACTCCAACCTCCAGTCTCCTTGATTTGACTGAATCTCGACACCGAGCCACGGAGCTGGGCCTCGGTCCTGAAGATAGTATTCGAACCACTCATACAAATCCTGCATCCAATCCATGCGGGCCATCTCTGGGAAGGCCTCTCGACCTCGGCCTGGATCGGAGCGATCGAACATCACATCTGGCCTGTCTGGGTAATCATGGTCCCACTGTCCGAAGAATCCCTTGGCCTCGATGTCGTGTTCCTGCAGGAGGTTGATGGTAGGGATGGCCATATGTGGGTCGACGTTCCAATCATGCATGCCTTGAATGAGGTAGACACTCCCGTCGTAATTTTGCAGCACGCGGTCGAGGAAGTATCTCTCCTCCCAATACGTGCCTACCATCTCATCTCCAAAGAGGTAAGCTGAGCCTCCTGTAGCTGGTCCCATGAAGTAGTCGGGACAGGCATTGCCGGGATCCTCCTCATCTCCATCAACACCGTAGCCGCCATAGACGACGTTGTGCATGAATGGAGCTCGTGCCTCGCTCGATCCGTTCTTCCACATCAGTTCCTTAACGCCGATGAGTCCGGAGATTGGGACGATGGTGGCCAGATGTTCGTTGCCGAAGGTCGCTGCTTGCCAGGGCGTGCTGCCATCGTAGGACTTACCGATCATGGCGACCTTGCCATTGGACCATTCTTGCGAACCCATCCATGTGACCGCTGCGTCAATACCAAGCTGCTCTGCATTACCCATCAGATCCATGCAATGGTTCGAGCGACCAGTGCCTGAGACTGAAACCTGTGCGAAAGCATAGCCATGGGGTAGTATCTGATCGATGATCATCTCTCCGAGCCAGGTACCGGGGACCTCGATCGAGGGGGTGCTCACACTCGTCTCATCGAAGTAAGGGCCGAACTCAGCGATCACTGGGACAGTCACTCCTTCGGGAACATCCGGCCTCCAGTAGGCGAGGCTGATCTTACCATCTGGTGCATCTCCTCCTTCCGAGAGTGGTAAATCATATTCTACGAATTGATGCACTGAATCCCATTCATTCTCGGTCACCAGCAACTCGTATGGTCCTGGTGTCAGAACACTTCCATTGCTACCATTCGTGAACCAGATGTCGTAGTTTGCTCGCTCCCATATTGGAATCAGAGCATCTTCCTCGAGAAGTACAATTGTATCCTCATCCCCGAAGCATCCTGACAAAGGTGCGCAGAACATGATGGTGAGCATGAGCCACGCTCTACGGTGAGTCACATTCAGACCTGTTGCATTCTGATGTTGAACCTATCGCGCAGGTATGTGCCTCAACTAGGAGGCCGTATCTCGACACAACCTTTGCTTGAAACCGGATCATCTTCAACGAGCATCGGTATGACTGGCGTCCCATCTGACCATGTGCCTAAGTCACTGAGTGTTCCATTTTGATTAGTCAGATGCGCTCTGATCGTTTCGAGTTCATCGGTCCCCGAGGCGGTACCCTGAACGAGGGCCGCCTGAGCTGAGATACGGTCGTGGATGGTCAGGTCTGCAAGCGCATCATGCAACATGTCGACCGGCAGGTAGTGTGTGGCTAGTAGGCGTGGGAAACCGTGGAAATCAGAACGTGTGAGAAGGTGGAGGACTCCAGGGATTCGAGTTCCGGTGTCGTTATCTCTCGTGCTTAGGCGATGTGCCAGCCATCGTCCATCACATCCGTTGACGATGTTATCTGCATCATGTTCGATGACGTGGGCAATCGTGTGATCGGGAAGATGACTGAGATCCGGGCTGATTCCCACTGCATCACTGATCCCGAAAGGGACGATCACATCAATCACAAGGGCATCGGCA
>CAZMJD010000104.1:0-6073 GCA_964566385.1 uncultured Candidatus Poseidoniales archaeon
TGAGGCGGGCGAACATGTAGAATGCTCCTCCAGGGGCTTCAACTTCGATTCCCTCGATTGCATTGATGCGCTGGATGCAAAGGTCTCGCCGTGCAAGCACTTTGGCATTATATTCATTCATCCATTCTTTGTCACCTGTTAGTCCTGCAAGATATCCGTGCTGGGCGGGGGTTGAGGCACACAATCTGCTTCGTAGCAGGCGCTCGATTCCATCACGAACTGAATCAAGACGATTTGAAGGATCATGCAGGGCCATGTAGCCTATTCTCCAGCCCGGTGCGTAGTACACCTTCGCAACTCCGTTCAGAGTAATGACTGGGACATCGGTGGAACGGCTGGCAATCGATACCTTGTGGCCAGTAAAATCCATGCGGTCATAAATCTCATCCGCAACCACTGTACAGTTCGGCCACTTCCGAGCAATCTCGAGAACTGCATCAATCTCATGAGGTTCACAGACATTACCGGTGGGGTTGTTCGGATCGATGAGAACAAGAAGACGTGTCCGGTCATTCATTTTGGCTGAAATATCCTCAAGGTCGAGCCGCCAACCATCTTTTGGATTTAGGCGATACTCGATGGTATGTGCTCCGAACATCTGAGGATAGGCAAGGTACGGGGGATAATGTGGCCCTGGTGCGAGTACTTCATCTCCCTTTTCAAGGGTCGCTGCAAAAAGAACCTGTAGGGCTTCAGTGACTCCATGGCAGACATAGACGTCATTTGGCTTGCATTTCCAGCCGCCACGTGGCTTGTTACATTCATCACGTGCGATAGCCGCGCGCAGATCGGGTATTCCATAGGAGGGTGAATATCCGTTATGCTGGTTCTGTAATGCCCTAGCATAAGCATCGATCATGTGGCTTGGAGTTGGTAGACCTGGATATGCCAAAGGATCGCCGATGTTGAGTTTAATGATGGAATGTCCTTCAGCCTCAAGGGCCGTGGCGGGAACCACAACGTCACGGATCGCATACTCGACACGAGCTGCGCGCTGAGAGCATGGTATTGGTTCCACATCCTAGATGGGACGAGTCTTGGACATCAATCGTTCGCTGTCATCACTGGCGAGGAATGGCAGTTCCAGTACAATTGAGGGGAACATTTAATTAATATATATACTATATATCTTATATGGCCCCGCCCGATGGCATTGCTCGCCACACACATCACTCCGGCTCACTGGAGCAATGGCTGAAGAACCACAGCAACAAGATGCAATTTATCCGAACCATTAGTTCGACCATTGCAGCATGCTGTGGTATGCTGGTTTTCCTGAAGATCTTTGGTTACCTCTAATCGTTCTTCAGTTCATGCTGAATTATTGTGCGTCGAGTGCCATACCACCATCCAAGGCCTACTGCAGTTGCCAGCATTGCGATGCCACCCGTTGCGACAGTTATTCCAAGAAGAGAAAAATTCTCTTTCTGCAGTTCGCTGATCTCAATGAGTGATTGGTTCACAATTTCATCAACCCAAGTGCTTGCATCAATCACGCGCTTCTGGTAATGTAGTTCGTAGCGATGACCTTCTCCATTTGCTGACTCATGCTGCAGCATTGTAGCGTGGTTTGAGGCCTGCATGACGATGGTCGTCTGGTTGGTTGCATTGACGCTGAAATTCTCAGATTCCCAGAGAATATCTCCGCCTGTTGCCACATATCGTAGTGTTGCATTGGCTGTGCTTGCCCGACCAAGGTTGGAAACTCTCAATTCAATTGATTCGTCACTGACCTGTAATGAATCCACTGTCAGGCGAGCTCTCCAGTACCATACATTGTCAATCAGGTATCTCATTACATCCATCTCTTCTTCTAATCTATCGTGTAACGACTCAAACGTGACAGGAACAAATTGCTCATCGTCGGTTTCGAAGGTGAATGTCGGAAATCCCATCACGCCGTATCCATAGTCCCGACTGGTTCCGCAGTTCGGATATAATCCCTGATTTGCATTTTGGATCGGAATATCTGAGATGTTTGCATGTACATCATCCCTGATGAAATGGAAGAGTTCCCAATCAGGGGGTTGGTCAGGCCACTTTCCCCAAGGATATAGCATGATCCAGACGCCGGTATGCATTGTGACATACAGGTCTGCATCAGAGACCACCGTGTTCATGTATGCCGAATTTGCATGAGTCTCATCTTCACTGAATGCGCTACTTCCGGGTTGGGTAGTTGGACATGTATTCCAATAATGATCGTAGTTCCTATTCAGATCCACTTGATTGATATTCCAACGCGTATCAATATCGTTACCATCTGGATTTAGCATGATCAGAATGTGAATTTCTGAGTGTTGCAATACGCGAATCGCTTCGTCATTGCCTTCATTCCAACCATTGATGTACCATTTTGCTGACAACCATGCCAAAGCGGTGCCCAAATACTCGTTTCCATGATGCCCCCCATCGATGTAGATGATCTCTTTTGGATTCCCATCTGCTTTTGTTTCTATAGACCAATCAGATAACCTGACGACCCATAGGGTCTTTCCCAGTTCGGATTCTCCTATGCTTATCAGGTTGACAATATCGGGATTATCATCTGCCCATTCATTCACTTCAATTGTCAGTGTTGCCCATGTGAGGTGCACATGGTTATCGATAGGCTCACCGGGCCAAGTTTGAGCGCTGACTGTCAGTGTTGGGGAGAGAATGACGATGATGGTGACAATCATCAACCTCTGACCTTTGATGTGCATGAGCTCACCAAGCATCAACAATTTCCTCAGGTCCGAGCAGAGTGGCTTGTTCCTTTTCCCCTTCTTGATTGGGAACGGCGAGTCCAACTTGACGTGCCATTGCTGGTTCACGTGTGTCTAAGGGGACCCCGATACTGATGAGGAATGAGAAGATTGCAGGTAGGAGGACAAGGGCTGAAGCAGCGGCTATGATGAGAAGGACGATGATGACTGTGAGAAAGGGTCCTACCTCGGGTATGGGGATGAGATAAGCAGTACTCAACCCTAGAATCGTCACCACTGTTGCTTCGGTAAGGGACATCCCTGTCGTGACAGTGGATGTGATGACTGCTTGTTTGTCACCTCCTAGTTCACGAACTCGATTAGCTATGTGAATGGAGTAATCCACCCCAACTCCAATGATGATTGAACCGATCATGACTGTCACAAGCGAGAGTGAAATCCCGAACAAATGCATGACTAACCATTGTAGTGCAACGGTTGAGGCGACGGGAAGTGTCGTATAGAGGGCAAAACGCATGTCGCGGAAGACGAAGGCGAGCGTCATCAACGTCAGGCCTACAGCGGTGAACAGCGAGATCCATTGAGAGGAAACGATGAGGTTATTCACCGCAATGGTCACAGCTGCGATGCCAGTCAATTCGTGGACATCGATGATGTAGTTCTTCGTAGTATTCTCATTGACCATTGCCACAGCCTGTTCAGTCTTTGCTACGGGCATGTAGGGCATGTTGATGTAAAGCAGGGTTCGTGAGTAATCCTTGCTCATGAATAATTCACGTGTTTCATTGGTCAGCGAACGATAGAACACATCGAGCATGTAATTCTCAGCCACTTGATTGTCGACAGCGATCAAGACGTCCCAGAATGAACTGCTTCCGTTCACCTCCTGGGTGACAATCTCTTCAATGATCGCGCCAAATGGGTCAGGAAGCGGAGTTCTGTTCAGTTCCTCCCATACTGGTTGGCCTGAGACTTTGAGATCGATACCAACTACCTTCATCATGAACGTGATGCTCACAGCGGTTGTATCGTTGACACCATTCACTCTTGTAGTCAAGGTGTCAACATCGAGCAGATTGTCTGCAGGCCGCTGTCCACTCTGGTCCTCAGATTTGAAGTAACCTTCAGCAAGGAGCATGCCAATCTGCCCTGCATTGAAGTCCTGTGAGTATTCTCCCATCTTGGCAACAGCAGTCTCTTCGGGAGGGGCCATGCGCAGAAGATCAATGTCTCTGGGTATGTTTGGTCGTGCCCATACTGCTGAGAGGACGATGAGAGAGAGGAAGAGGCAGAGCACCATACGTGAGCGTTTGACCGGTGCGCCCACCATTGCGTTGAACACACGTGGTGGGTCATGCACTGGTTTGCGCAGATCGAGTAGCATCACGAGATTAGGCACCATCAGCATCGTGAGTACGTAGACAATGACAATGCCCCCTGAGAGGATGAATCCGATCGTACGTATCGGTGCCAATGGAGTTGAAATCAGAGAGGCAAAGCCGATGATTGTCGTCACTGCGGAAAGAAGGACTGCCCGACCTGTTGAGGCAAGTGCGATTTCCATTTTCTCGCGCGGCGTGCCCTGCTCTTCGGCATATCTGTTCGTAATGTGTAATCCGTAGGATACTCCGAGAGCCAAGAGGATTGGTCCGACTATGATGACAGTCAGTGTGACTTGCATGCCTAACAGGCCGACGATGCCCAAGGTGCAGAATACAGCACATCCGGTCGGCAATCCCGCGATGGTGACGACCTTCAGGCCTTGGATTACACGCAATCGACCGGTTTGGAGTACGTCTGAATGGAAAAGGAACAGTCCGAATACCACGGCAAGGACTGTGAGCGGGAATACTGACCAGAATGACGAAACAATGCTGTTCGTCACGGCGTTGGTGATGGGCACCGGTCCAGTCAATGACATCTTCAGGCCTAGGTCCTCCCATCCTCTCTCTGCGGAGAGGTTGGCTAGCAACGATTCAGTCTCCTCAATGATGAGACTTGCAGGTCTATTTTCTGCTACACCAACGATGATGACTGCCCTGTCCCATTGTCCATCCGTCTCTAGCCTTGGTTCAGTATCCTGCACGAGATAATCAAGCGCGTTTGGTGGCATCGTATCGATGATCTGATTGATGCGCTCCTGAGGGGGAATTCGGTATGAGCCGAGCAGATCTTCTTGCTCATCTATCTGTTCGCTGATAGCCTGTGCAATGGATTCGGCAAGGCCTTGACCTTGTGTTGACTCGGTCAGAAGGGCCTTTGTCACCCTAGGTCCACTGCTATTGATCTCCTTGATGATCGAAGCGATGGAAAGAACGTAAATTGCATCATCATCGTCAGCATTGTCTCGGTATGGATTAAGATTATCCTCAGCCATTGAGATTTCACGTAATATAATCTCGTTGGTGATGTTGTTCTGGTTTGATTCGATGTAGACGATCATCACATTGGAAGTCCAATCAGCTTCAACTGCTTCAAGTTCCTTTCTCACATTTCCAGCATCTCCCTCACCTTCGGGAAGATAGGCTTCAAGGTCGCCTGTGACGTTGAGGGTTGCATTACCAACTCCGAACCACTGAGTGACAGCTCCAGACTGATATGTTAGGAATGCTGTGACTGCCAAACAGATGAGAATGGTGATTAGCGGTGCTGAGGTCAATACTCCTATGGTTCCGCGTGCGACGATATTCTCTTTGATTCGATCAGGTGCTTCCTTCAGATATGTCTTCCTTTCCTCAGGTGACATATCTGCAAAACGCCGCCTACTCTCTCGAATTCTCTCTCGAATCTCCTCTGCTTTTCCTTCTGCTCTGCTCCGCTGTTTAGCAAGAGCATCGCGGAGACGATTGCCTGGCGAATCCCCTCTGGACGCTTCGCTCATCCGAACCCCCGTTCCATTGTGGTTGACCTGAGTTCATCAAGACATGCATTCTGCGGGCCATCAATGGCCGAGATAGGCTCAAGGCTCATCAAGGCAGGGCCACTGGCTCAGCCGTCCCATGTCCAACCCGAAGATTCCCGACAAGCGGTGGTCCGTTGATCTCGAGAAGCGGATTCAGGCAGAGCACGACGCCGATAAGGCCTCTCTTGAACGGCGTTATGGTTTCAATCCCCTCGATGATCGGGAAATTTTCGTGATCGACACTCCTCCCCCTTACCCGAGTGGGACTTGGCACATCGGTGCCGTTGCTCAATATTCTATGATCGATGTCATTGCACGTAGTCAGAGACTTCTTGGCAAGGCTGTGTACTTCCCTTGGGGTGTCGATAGGAACGGTATCAATATCGAATTCACTGTTGAGAAGAAGAGTGGTCGCAAGATGCGAACCTTCGATCGTGCCGAGTTTCTTGACCTGTGTGAGATG
>CAZMJD010000105.1:0-6030 GCA_964566385.1 uncultured Candidatus Poseidoniales archaeon
TGATTGTGATGCCCATGTTGGAGTCACACGGTGAAGGGCTACCTGCCAATGCGCCATCGAATGTTGTGGCCGAGGTTCCCGTGAAGTACCTTGAATCACCGGTATAGAAGTTGGACCATGCATGCCGGTCCTCAACAGTCTTGTTGAGCCAAGTGGCAAGACCTGGTCCGGAGTTGGCAGAAGACGTGTCGATGAAGGTCAAGATAGCACCGGAAGGTACGCCGCACCATTGATCATCATTGTTCAACTCAATATTGAAAGAGCTGCTTCCATCAGTTGCTGTGATGACCCAATTCCGCATGTCGACTTCAGAGAAGCTACCGTTACCGACAACTGTCAGCTCAAACCAGTCTCCACCATTACCTGTCGCCGTACCGAAATGGGTATCAGTCACCGAATTACTCGATGAGACTGCATTCCATTCAGACACAATAACCGAACCCGCAGTAGTGATACCACAGGATGTATCGTCGTAAATTTGGCCCATACCATACTCTGCAGCGTAGGTCAGAGTCGGGCCGTTAGCGGTCGTGACGTTCAAGCCCGCGGGCGGGTCACCGGCATCGCTGATCATTGCAGTGACACGTCGATCCGACGTAACGTATGAATCACCCAATTTTGAGAGATCTTCAGCCTTCGGGGCGTAAGTGTCTGGAAGCGGCTTGATCGGTGAGACCTTGCTGTAGATAGTCCAACTCGGACTCATGGTGCCGCCGATGTAAGTCGCCGTGCCGTGCATAAAGCCGTTGAACATGTAGTTGTAACGACCGCTGCTCATGTATCGGACATTGTACGAGCGCCATTCACAGGAAGTCCAGGAAGGATTCTCTTGGGAACGGTCGATAAAGTGGTGGAATCCGTTCGATGTGACGCACAGGTGAGTGAAGTCGCCATCTGCTTGGTTCTGAGCGATTTCTTTCTTCCCCCAATTACCTATGAAATCGTTGTCGCCAACTCGGACCGGGATAGCACGGTTCCACGCATAGCTGGTCGAACCATCCCATCTTGAGTAGGTCCAACCACCGCAATTCGTGCAGGTTGAGTAGTAAGTATAGTCTCCATCCGCAATCGGTTCTGCAATGCCTGCCTTATCATCATCCACGCCGATGATGCCCCAGCGCTCAAGGTCGGCATTCCAGTGGTAAACGATGTTATGGACAGGGCCGTCGTTCCCTACTGCATCGAGCCAACTCGCAGAGTGTTGGCCCGATGAATAACTCTGGCCCCAGCGGTAACAGAAGTCACTGCATCCTTCGTCGTATCGGATATTCCAACCCTTTGAATCAGAGTAGGACGTTTCAGAATCCCCAGACCAACAATAGCCGCAACCACTGCCGTCGAACTCCCATAGAATCTCATTCGTGCCTTCCCACATCGTCATCTGATCCTTGTGAATCGCGCGCCCGCCAGATTGGTACTGGTATGGGCCGTTATTCATGCCGTCGATCATGACGACCCACTTGTCATCTGTAGAAGTGGTCGTGTCGAGCACGTCGAACGAATATACAGATGGAGGCACGTTGGCCGCGGCAGACACATTCTGCATGTTGCCAGAACCACCAGCTGGCATTGTCGCCAGATTCACGTTCGTGTGTGCATCCTGAGCAGCCCAGAAGTATTCGACTAAGCCTAGTCCAGTCGCTGGAATCGTCGCCTTGTAGAATCCTTGTGTGCGCCATCCCGAATTGAGACCATAACTTTCGTAGCCCCAACGTAAGTTGGAATCGTCAGTGAGGTCGGTGGCGGCGACCTTGGTCCAAGCGCCTGCAGTGCCGCTTGGAGGTGTGACACGATAGAACAGACCTGGTTCATTTCCAGAAGTTGTATCGACACCAGACACATCAACCATCGAGGTGTACAAGTGGCGTTCACGATCGATGTATGTGTCACCTTCGTACGGCGTCATATCCATCATTGGACCTGCATTATCGATACCACCCGTGTAATCTAACCGAAGATAGGTCGTCTTACCGCCGCAACGGTAGGTGTCACGGGTGTTGATCGAACAGATGTTCGACCACGGCATGGTGTCATTCTTTGAGACTCGAATACCGAAACCGATCCAGCCCTGTGAGCTGTTGGCTCTGTTCCCGAGTTCTGTAACGATGGCCGGATCGGTCATCGAGATATTCTTCCACCCAGCCGTGTTAGGGTGCTTGAGATAACCCGCTAGAGAATGTGAATTATCTGCATACTCAATTGAGGCGTAATATCTGAACGCAGAGGAACTCGCTGAGGAAGAGGAGGTCGAACCCCGATATGCGGTTGGGTCCAAGTAGCTGTTACTCGGACAACTCACTGAGGGGTTATTGGTTGAACCACTCGTCGAACAATCACGCATGATGACTGCGTCCATCATATATTTCGTATCGACACCGGTGTTCAGATAGCCCATGTATTGAACAATCCTAGCTCCAGTGATTGAAGCTCCAGGGAGCAAGGTTCCCCCCATGTCGAACTTGTGCCATCCTTGGTAGACGTAATCACGGTAGCTTGAGCCAGAAGTGCAACCATCGTATGGATAAGAGTACGAGCGCTGCACACCACGGCAGAGGCTGAACTGCCAGTCGTTGTCGTAGAAACCTGTGTACCGGCGGGTCCACCAGCTCTGCATGTAGTAGTAGTAAGCGTAACCAGAGGTCCCTTGCAGAATCTTAACAGTCGGGTCAAGAACCATTGGATACACGGCTTTGTCACCCGTCATCCATTCCATGGGTACTGCTGTGACGACCTCGATATTCTCGCCGCGCACGATGAGGAAGTAAGTCGCTTCGTAACGGATCGTCTGATCAGTGAGCGAATACAGATCTGGAGGTGCGATGTGAGCGATTTCAGCACCAGTTGTCAAATCTCGAATAGATAACCGGCCCTGCACCTCGTGGAAGCCATCCTCCAATTGATCATAATCGTCAGCGAAGAGGCCGGAGTGGAATGGCAAGATCATCGTCTCCTTCAATCCAATCCAAGCAGCCTGTGATTCCCCTACTGGGAGGAAGGGTTCGTGTTCGAAGATGAGGTCCTGCTTGACGCCATTGGTCATCACAGTATAGTCGAGAGAGATTCCTTCGAACATCGGGTAGCGCATGACGTTGCCACCAGCACGGGTCTGTTCCATCGAAGGCGGAGCGATGTCCTTGAACGGCTGAGTGGAGAACGTGAGATTATCGAAAAGGACGACCTCAGGTTGGATACCAGTGATGACGATTGAATCAGTCTTGTCATCAGAGATAACTACGCCATCATTGACATCGAGAGGGAACATCGTTTCGAAAGTGTTCTCAGTCACTTCCCAACCATATTGGTTAGGGATGATCGTCATATCGATGTCTTCCCAATCACCATCGTCCGACATATAGTGGACGGGATTTGGATAAATCGCTACGCTGTATCCTTCATCGGTCTTGAAGAATTTACGATGAGAATCTCTCATCCCAACCAGTTCTGAGTCGGGACTCATCGCATACTCCACGTTTGGAGTCTCTGATGGTAGATCCATCACAGAATCCGATTCGATGTAGTCGTTATCGCCCTCGATTGTCGAGGACGAGGAAGACTCATCATCAATCGCTTCCGCTGGAGGCAATGCTGACCCCCAACTCATTCCAATCATCAAGATAGTCAGGAAGAACCAACTTCCTGTCAATGTCACCTTTGTTACATTCATTGTCATGCTACTCGCTCCGCTATACCTTTCGGTAACTTCCTGTGACCTTGGACGATATATAGGCATATGGGTCCGTGTTCAAAACCCTATATTGCAGAGCAATACCTCACTAATGAGGTTTTTTAGAGCGCATTAGATTTGTATTGTACCAAGCGGCGCGGCGCTGGTTCAATAATCCCAATCCTCATCGTCACCACTGCCACCACCACGATCACCACGTACAAGGATGAACACAGCGCCCATTGCAGTGAGAACGAACATCACACCAATGACTGGGAAGGTCCAGGAAGGAAGACCCGACTCAGCATCTGCAGAGGATTCCAAAGAGAGTGTGCCCCCACCCGTTGCGCTGAAGTCTCTCAAATCAACCTGTGCAAGAGACCTGCTCTGCCCCTCATTGCCAAGGAGGTCGATCGGTGCAATGCCAAAGTGGTAGTAGTCATTGCCAAAAGTGGCCTCCATATCGAATGAGAACTGACCCCCATCTGGCTTGCCAGTGGATTCAACAATCAAGCAGTTTCGCTTCCGATCCGTCTTGAAAAAGAAATCCCATTCATCAATCTTGAATGCAGAGGTCTGCCAACATAGTAGCCATGACCCTAACTCATCCCACCCATCACCTGCTGTATTGACGTCGACAGTCACATTGAGATAACCCGGCTTATCCAAAGACGGGACAACCTGCAGGCCTTCTACCTCAATATCAGGAGCTAGACCATCGGGAGTCCAGGTGAACTGACACGAGGTATCTGACTTTCCGAAGGCGTTTTCGACCCAGATGCGCGCATGCTGAGTCACGCCATGGTCTGAATACATCGTATGAAGGCCCGGGCTGTCTACCTGAGGGAAGACATCTGAAATCACGACGTTAGCCCCATCGGTGCCAAGAGCCTCGGCAGAGGTACTGACATGGAATCGAAGATCATCCTCGAAACTCATGGGCCCCTCTAGGAAGTAGACGATCTCAGCCCCACTTTCAGAGATCAGGTCGACTGCACACATCTCGATACCGTGAGCGGGTTTCTCGGCCTTCACCTCTGCAGCCTTGAAGATACCATAGATTCCAGGCAATAGCTGCCGGCTAGAGAAGGTGTGTGAATTGTAAGAAGGGAATCCCCCTGTGTCAAAGTCCCAGAACACATGCAGCGTGTCATTGGATCCATCGATGCAAGATTTACCCACATCCTCGTCGAAACTGCAGATCAACTCCCAACGCTGGTTCACAGAGAATGTATCGTAGAAATATAGCGCATATTCATCATCATCACCTGTGAGAGGATACTCAATGGTCAGAGATTCTTTGTAAACTGTCTCACCATACCGCAACCTACAGTTGAAAATCTTGGCGGCAGTCCCACCAGGAGGCTCAAAGCAGATCTGATTGCACAGTTCGGGTGCAAAGTTCGGATGTCCACTGACACAAGTGCCATCCTTCATCAGCAAGGATTCAACAATCTCGGCGTTAACAAACGAAACACACGAAACAACATCACACGGGATGATGCATAATTCGGGCGTGAAGTTCGGATTCTCCACGAACGGAGAGTTCGCCAAATCATCTTCAGTGACCGCACTATCATCACCTGTGTTAGGGTCACAATCAGCGACCATAAGGTGTTCATCCATCTGGAAAAGGCTGCCTGCGCGGAAGAAGAAGTCATAGGTCTCGATATCGACCTGATAGGTCGATGCAACGATGCCACAATAGAATGGAGTGAATGTCAAAGACATTGGATCGCAATCTGTATCTGGATACTTCATAGTTGGTTGCTCATGGAGATTGAAGTCAAAGGCAAAGACGGATTCAAAGAAACTACCTTGTGAATAGACCCCTGTATTCTCATCATAAGCGCTAATCAAAGCAGTGATGGGTGCTGGCGTGGGCACAACAGTGAACGGTAACACATCCTTATGCGAATGGACGATATGTCTTGTGACGCTGAAGTTCTCCAGCGCAACACTGTCGGTCTGGTCATTGAGAACCTCGATACGCGTGCTCAGGTGCGAGCACCCGTCAATTCGATCAGGGAATGTCTCATTCCTTACAGAGAATGGATCACAGATTCTGACGATGACCTCTGGCGTCCCCACCCAATCATAATTCAATTCCTCTGAAGGAATCATACAGATCTGTTCCTGCTGGCAGGACGGGATGGGCACGACTGCCGTGCGGGCTTCATCACTCTCGCGAACTGCACGTGGCAGGGCTGTCGTGAACCATGAAAATTGAAGGAGGTCATCTGGCTGGTCGTCAAAGGGCTGACCAGGGAAGGCATCAGCAGCAAATGCTACGGGATCTGTGAAGGCGACATATGGCCCTGAAGAAAGTTCGCTGAGAAAGCCTCTCGGCAATTCGTTCTTGACCC
>CAZMJD010000106.1:0-6022 GCA_964566385.1 uncultured Candidatus Poseidoniales archaeon
GGATGTAGTGCTTGAATATGGGAATTCTGGATAGGCTGCTAGATTCAATTCAATATCGTAGAGATTTTGTCCATCGTGCTCCATGGCTACTAGTTCGGTGGAAGGTGAATTTGTATTATGCATGAACGCCATTATATCTCCACTCTGCGAGAATGTGATTTGTTCTATGTCTTCAGAATCTACATCTAGCAGACTCCAACCATTCGTCACTCTGGAATATGTGAACATGGAAAGAACTCTGTCATCTCCATCTCCACATGTGGTGAACAATACGTCTGAACTAGTGTTCCAAAGATGTTCCCACAAGCTTGTTCTTGGAGAAAATATGACCTCGTGGACTGTTTTGCTGCTTCCATAACACACTTCGAAAGTTGAAGTAGCGATTGGATGGGGTAACTGGCCAGGGTTGATGATGACGACTTCGCCGTTGGTATTCCCGTATGCCAGATAATTGCCATACTCAGAAAGTGCCATCACGCTGGAAGCAGAGAGGTCATCTGGCTGAATCGTGTGCAGTTTGGTCTTGTCATGACTCCATATTGTGATCTGATCGGTGTCATCTCCCCATTCTGAGATTCCTGTATGGATTGCTACCATTTGCCCATCATGTGAGGCGACAATGTCGCGCACACAATCGCTCCAACAATCGTCTTCGCTCAAACTGATTGTATCACTTCTGTACCAAGTGGTTCCTCCGTCATCTGCGGAAGCAGCAATGGCCAATGGCCCGCCCGTTTCACTCATCCGCTGGATGGCGAATGACATCACTGTCAGTACGAGGAGAACGAGGACCGGGACAACCTGCAGTCGCCTCGGCGAACTCGCCCGTTCAAGGTCGCTCACGACTCACAAGCGCCGCTGCGCCCTCATCAGGGTGTCGCCCTCATTCTGATTCGGTGATGCCACGACGTCGTGCGTCTTCGGCAGCAGCTTGCCTTGCACCTTCCTTGACATCGACGAAGGGTAGCATGGCAGTCCCGATGACGATGAGGACCGTGATCGAGAGAATCCCCGTACGGGCATCGAAGAATCCGGTGATCAGGCCGAACAGGAGCGGTCCGATGATCGAGGCAACCTTCTGCGTGAACCCGAAGAATCCGAAGAATTCTGCCGACCTCGTCTCAGGGACCATCACTCCGAACAGGGAACGAGCGAGTGCTTGTGAGCCACCCATCATCAGTCCTGCGAGCAGGCCGAGCGTCAGCCATTGGAATCCGATGCTCATACCCAGTGGCTCCCAGAGGACGTTCCTTGTGGCAATGGCGATGCCATCGACCTTACCGTCACCAAGACTTGCTGGATGGTCGACACCCATCACACGACAGGAGGTATCATTCTGATCATCCATGTAGCCGTCGAGTTGGGGACACGAACTGTTCGCATCCATCACTGGACCACCTGAGACGGTGACCGACCATCTGCTCGTCCCGATATCTGCTAGAAGCGCCTCTGCTTGAGCCGCAGTAGCAGTGGTAGTGAGGGATGGATCGAATGTAGGGGGCTTGGAATCATCGAGTGGAAGCATGGCTCCATGCTTGTCTCTGAATTCAACGTCGGCAGCCCCACTGCCCAGAAGAACTCGCTCGGCATCACTTACGGTCACATCGTAGGTACCATTCGCATCGACCCATGTCAATCTCATGTCGAACTCATCATGCGTGTCGGGCTCGAGCGGTGCGAATCCGAGTGCGACAATGATGACTACGCACCATCCGATCAGAGTTGCAGTCAGTGCCTTCAGCGTTGATGTCTTACGGGCGACGAAGGCGAAGAACATAGCAGCAGGAGCTGCGGTGAACTGGATCAAGAGGATGACGAGGATGTTGAACATCAGAGCCACTCCAAGCTCATCTGCTCCGAACACTGCAGCCATATTGATGACCGTGTTCACGCCATCGATGAAGAGCAGGTAGGCGATGAGGTAGAAGGTCAGCACAGGGAAGGCTCGAATCTCTTTGAGTGTCTTGCCGACCTCGCCGAACGCAAACTTCGTCGCAGCACCGAAACTCATTGGTTCCAAGTCCCCCGGTACTTCGGGTTCTGGTACCAACCTGAAGGTGATCAG
Source organism: uncultured Candidatus Poseidoniales archaeon (assembly GCA_964566385.1). Classification (GTDB taxonomy): domain Archaea; phylum Thermoplasmatota; class Poseidoniia; order Poseidoniales; family CAYMED01; genus CAYMED01. Next base: position 2,066 of record CAZMJD010000106.1, read on the forward strand.
CGAGAATCCCCACCACCACATGCCCGCTGTAGCAAGACAGAATGGTACCACCCAACTACCTGGGACCAACATGACAAGGGCTAGATGAACGAAGAGCAGTAATCCGCCACCGATGTAGCCGTAGGCAAATCCCTTGGATGAGATGGAATCCATCTCCTCATCATCTCCAAGGTAAGGTAGGAGCGAATTGTACACTGTCGTCGCTGCAAGGAAGCCGAGATTTGAGAGCAAGAATAAGATCCACACCCACAACCATGCGATGCTGATCGGTAACAAGAAGGTCAAGCCGAACAGTACGGTGGTCCCGGCCCCGACCTTTGTGAACAGCTTCAGAAGGTCCATCTTGATTGGACGTCGGTCTGCGATGACTCCGAGTGCGGGGGCGCCGATGGCGACAATAATCGATGAGATTGTGATAGCAAAGGCCCACATGTTAGATGAGGTGAGCGAGAACCCCCAGAGGGAAGCATCGCTTCCCATCGAAGTCTCGTACAAGTACACGAAGTAAGCAGGAAGGATCGCAACGACCACTGAGGTCGAATAGGTCGAGTTCGCCCAGTCGTACATCGACCATCCGTACACGGCGTCGTCCTTGTCGGTGGAATCAATGGCTCCCGCAGCACGAGTCACCGCGTCAACTACCTCTACGGCTCTGTCTGCATCCGGCATGGAAGAGCGTGAACGTGTAGATGAATAGCACTTGCGTGCGTCTCATAATAGGACGGCGATGATTCCCCAAGTGGCTAGCATCGAGCCCAAGGAAGATCCCAGATTGACCAGAGCGGTCACGAGCAGAACCTTCCCCGCTCTGTTCGACCAGAACAGGCTCATCTTGTCCAAGGCTAGGAATTCCTGCAGGTCCTTGGCAGATGGACCATCGATGCGCAACTGCACATAGCCTGCGAACCAGCCAGCAGCAAGCATTGGATTGAGTGAGGTGAGAGGACTTGCTAGAGCAGCCACGAGAATAACGACTGGATGTCCTCTTGCCACGATTGCACCGATGGCAGCAAGCAGGGCGTTCATGGCAATCCAGATCGGTACGACCTCAAGCAGGGCGGCGTAGTCTCCTTGCACTGCCAATGTAGCGAACAGTCCGAGAATAGCCAATGGGAGCAGCCAAGCGAACGCTTTCACCCATGGTGAGGTGCGAGGCACGAGTTCGAGTTCATCACGACGCTCCGTCCTCATCCTTGTTCCCTTCCGCAACCTCTCGCTCACGCCTTTGAGGTGGCCAGCACCGATGATCGCGAGCACCTTCCCTTGGTCGCGGAGTTCAGCTATTCGGCCAGCCAGATACTCGTCGCGCTCGTCGACGAGGACGACACCTGCTGAAGGAACAATCTCCCGCATCTCCTCAAGCATCTGAGTGAGCATGTCCTGATCTTGCAACATTGCTTCAACGTCATCTCCGTCAATCTCGTCATCCTCGGGTAGGAAGGCGATCTTGAGCAGCCTCCATTTCTCACGCAGTGACATTCCCTTCCATGCTCTGCGCAGCGTGACCTGTACATCGCGATCGACGAGTTCAACGCGTAGGTCCTTGTCCTGGCAGGCTTTGACTGCTGCCAGCATCTCTGCTCCTGGCATGACGCCAGTGGTCTCTGCAACCTTACGCTGTTCACTGGCAAGAAGACTCTGAGCTAGAACGAGCGGTGCCTTTCCCTCTTTGATCACTTTGGCAAGACTCTCTTCGTCGATCCTACGCTCGGATTCCAAGGATTCGAGTCGTCCGGCATCGAGTTCGACAGCAACGATGTCTGGTTCGAACTCCGCGATCATTTCCTCGACGTCAGCCACGCTAGTGGGACTGACATGAGCGGTGCCGAGCACGACCAATCGCTCATCGATGGTCTCGATACGCAGGGGATTCTCGTCGTTCACGCGCCCGCAGCCTCATCTGATGCCGATTTCAAATCTTGTGCGTCCCGCCATCGCTCCTGTAGTGTCCAGAGGTCGGCATGCTCTGCCACATCGTGCACTCTGACAACATCGACGCCGAGTTCTCGTGCCATCATGGCAGTCGCAAGGGTTCCAGCGAGGCGATCGCTTGTGTCGGATCGTCCGCAGATCCGTCCGATGAAGGACTTGCGTGAAGTTCCCCATAGCACTCCATACTCATGGTGTCCTCGAAGTTCGTCGACAGCAGTCAGAAGAGCAAGGTTGCCGGCATCGTCCTTCCCGAATCCGATGCCGGGGTCGAGGAGGACGCGCTTGGCGGGATGCCCCTGCTCGACAAGGTTGTCGGCTCGACCTAGCAGGTTGCTGGCAACCTCTCCTATCACGTCGTCGTAGTGTGTGTCGTGCTGCATAGTCTCAGGTGTTCCTCGCATGTGCATGATGCACACTGCACATCCGCTTTCAAGCACGATTTCAACCATCTCTGGGTCGCGCAGGCCTCCCACGTCGTTGACCATCAGGGCTCCTGATGCGAGTGCTTCTCTGGCCACAGCTGCCTTCCTAGTGTCCACGGACACTGCACTTACCTGAGATAGGTCTCTGATCGGTTCGATGATACGTGCAATCTCCTCTTCGGAAGTCACGCTATCAGCGCCAGGACGGGTGCTTTCCCCACCTATGTCAAGCCAGTCAGCCCCATCTTTGAGCATCATCTGCCCTGCTGCCGTCGCCCCTTCAGTCGTTACGCGACTGCTGGCATGGAATGAATCAGGGGTGGTGTTCAGGATGCCCATGATGCGGGGCCGCCCGTCGGACCGCTTGCGCAGTAGGCCTTCCCAATCCGCCATCGTGCTTGAACGGGCGGGATTGGTTTATGACCTATCAGGAGTCCTACGTAGATGGGATGCAAGACACGCGCGAGGGTTCGATGGCCTTGGAATCTGTGGATATGGATTCGACCTATCTTGACATAGCGGAGCAGATAGCGGAGCGCTTTGAGCCGGGTACTCGTGCAGAACTTGCTCGGCTGATTCATCGTCGCGCGACTGCAAGTGGTGCATTGTTCATGGCTCTCCTTGTGTTCTGGTGGCAGGGAGTCCATTCTCGAGAAGATGGCTTGGCTCGCGGCGTTCTCATCGATCTCGCCTTCGGACAGATCGCCTTGATGGTGACCTTCTCCATGGTCATAGCCACTCTTCTGTATTCGGCTTCGAAACTTCTAGCCAAGCCGTGGATGGGCATGACTGCTGGACTTGTCATGGCTTTCGCCGGATATCTTGCCCTCGATCCAATCGCTCGAATCCTATTGCTTGATGATCAGGATGTCGGTGCTTTGTTGAGTCAGGGTTTCCGTGTCATCTTGTTGGCCGTCGGTGTTCACTTCACAGCACAGTTGGCGATTGATGCATTCCAACTCCGTTGGTTGAAGATACTCTCTGAGCGCTTCGATCTCGACGTTCTCGATCCTGGCCCGGTCGATCCCGGTCCGGTCGAGGACGGTGGCGAGGCGTGAAAGGTCGATCATTGTTCGTGGTGCGTCTAGGGCATCGACACGATCGAGATGCTCGCATTACCACTCACATCGGCCTTGTTGCCAGAGCTTGGGGTGCTACCCGACTTCTCGTCGCTGGCGATCGTGATGCGGGGGTCCTTGAGACGGTTCGTGATGTGAATCGTCGTTTTGGTGGCAGCATGGATTGTAGTCATGAGCCATCGCCTATGCGTTGGTTGAAGCGATTCGTAGTCGGTGGTCTGGAGGATGTGGATAGCCCCGGCCTTGCTATCCATCTGACGATGTATGGTCTTCCTGTGGATGAGGTTGTTCCAGACCTTCCTAGGAATCTGCCAACTGCTTTTGTTGTTGGAGGTCCAAAGGTTCCACCAGAGATTTGGGATCTGTGCCAACATCACGTCAGCATCGGCTCGCAACCACACAGTGAAGTTGCAGCGTTGGCTATCGCTCTGGACCGTTGGGGTGCTCGACCTGATGATGTTGATACCTCGAATGCTCGCCTCAGAATCATCCCGACCGCGCAGGGTAAACAAGTCCTCGACAGT
>CAZMJD010000107.1:0-5965 GCA_964566385.1 uncultured Candidatus Poseidoniales archaeon
CTCCCGGTGGTCCTGAAGGTGGTCCTCCCGGTGGTCCTGAAGGTGGTCCTCCCGGTGGTCCCGAAGGCGGTCCTCCCGGTGGTCCCGAAGGTGGTCCTCCCAGTGGTTCAGATTGCGAATCATCCCCCTCTTTTCCTTCAGATGATGCCGAAGAAGGCGGTCCTCCCGGAGGACCCGAAGGTGGTTCAGTGGTTGTTTTGACAGGTGCATCTGCCTTGGTGTATCCAAGTTGTTCTGGTGCTTCATGCACGACATTGTGATCAAGATTCACGGGTGCTTCACGGACGCCTTCGGCACCCTCAGCATGAGCAGTGATTCCTTCGGTCGTACGTGCTGATGCAGTCATAGGTGGCTCTCTCACAGCGGGAGTAGGTACCGGGGCGGGAGCTTCTCTTGCTTCATTCATCCGATTAGTCGTCATTCCAGATGTTGGTTGGACATCGACCGAACCGAGCAGGTCCTTTGCTGCCTTCGGATCCATTTTAGGTGCATCTTCGACGGCGCTGACCATTGGGGCACCTATCTGAACCACTGAACGACGTGCAGTCGGTACTGGCGTCTCTTCCTCCAAGATGCTTACCGCACTCCCAAAGAAATCTGAGATCAGATCACCTCCAACTGCATCACCCTCTGTTTGGCCTGCCTTGACCGCTGCTTTTGCTTCACTGTCAGATACCCGTTCTTCGGGATCGAAGGGTCCAATGACAATCATGCTTGGTTTTCCTTCAAATTGTCGTGTAAGAGTGAATGACCATGTTCCTTGATCGGCAGGGACTTGGAATTCAAAACCTCGTGTCAAGCCCGGTCCAATGCTCTCAAGACTCACAGTGGGTTGGAACGATCTGCCTGAGGCGACATTGACCACTGCAGCTAGTCCTGCAACAGGCACCGGATTCCTATTCGTGAGTGCCACTCGAATGTCAAGGACATCTTGATCATCTTCGTCAAGGGTGACGCCGATGCGTTCTATGGCGCAGAACAAGCCACCTCTTTCGGCTTCCCTCTGACCCGACATGTGGTGACCGGATGGGGCCAGCCTTGAAGCGGTTTCCCTTCGGCTGTTCCATCAAATTAGAGGATAATCTCTTGATAACATGAGCCTTGACAGTCTATGTGTTCGGTGACTCCCAAGCCGAGATTGTCCACGGAACTGGCCTCATGAGCCTTCTTCCATTCATTATCGGGCTCACCCTAACCATCCCCATCTATCTGTTTCTCGTACCCAGATCCCTGCGTGGCCTGCAGGTGGCCTTTCCGACTGGAGAGCGCGTGTATGAAGTACATCTTTTGACCGAGTCAGTCGATGATGCCAAAGAACTGCTCCGTGATGGTGCGAATTCATTGGGGACACTACTCTATCTCATGGCAGTATGTGGTGTACTCACCCTAGCTGCTGACATCACACTCTCTCCTTTTGAGTATGAGACCCGCACCCTACAGATCTTGGCAGTGTTACTCGGGGTTCCCATCTTTCTTTCACCTATTTCCTCTCTTTCTGCTCAATTAGCGGGCTCTGCTGGTCTCCGCCAGCGAAAGAGTCGACGGCAAGCGATCCTCAGACAAGTCCTCCATGTAATGCTCCTCCTTGGCCTGTTGTTTGGAGTGGCTCGTTTCGTTGAGTTCACAACTTCACGTGGGTGGTCAGCTTCACAGGTTCTTGCATGGAGTATCATTCTCCTCCTCCTACCGGCAATTATGGCCTATGGTCGTATCCTTGGGTCGGGTTGGAATGCTTTGACCTCATCCAAATACCACCGTGCTCGTGGACGTGCATCAATACTTAATCCTGAGGCACCAACCGGATTCGGGCAGATTCTTGCCGGAGCGGTGTTCCTCAATGCAGTCCTTATGCCGCTGACGGCGATCAATGGTATTGTATCATTTACTCTAGCGACTCAAGGTGACCTTGGCCAACTTTTCGTTCATAGCAGCATTGTACAGGAACGACTTCCACAGTACACTAATGCAACGCTCATGCAAGAAGGTGGAATTTTTGGTTTCTGGGTCATTGAATTCGCAGCCCGTATTCCGGGACCCGATATCTTCTGGGCCAGAGGCGTCCTTGCAGGCCTGCTTGTTGCGTATCTAATCCTGAATGTGACCATCATTGGCGTGGCCTTTGTCTACGAGGTGGCCAGATTGATGTTCCTTGGTGTTGGAAAGATAGGGGGTACAGGATCATTCGCTATTGCTGAACCTCGTGCTCTGAGAGCAGAAAGATCTCTTCAAGGCCAAGTCCTGAATTTCTGTTTCTCTGGGTTCGCAGGGTACACCGTGTTGCTAATGACTGTGACGATTCTCTCCAAATTCTCGGGAATTCTCCCTTCAGTAACATCCTGTACTGAGGTCAACAGTGCCAATCCTTTCTCCCCCTCATCAGGATTCTGTGATTCACTCTCTCCTCTCATCTTTGAAGAATTGACTTGGACTCTTGCCGTTGCTGGCCAGACTCTGTTCTTCATCTTCTGGCTGATCTCGTTGCCAAAGTTCCTTGAACTTCGCAAATCCACCTTCGATCTTGATGCAGGCCGATTGAGGAACAAGCACATTGGTGGTAGCTTACTGCTGCAGAGTGTAGCCAAGCAGCATGGAAATCAAGACATGATAGATCTGATTGCGAATGATGATCTTGGTCGTGCGAGATATGAGATTGGCAAGGTCCGACAAGGTGAGGAAAGCCCCAATGCACGATTACGTCTGGCTAGGGCAGAGATGATGATGGCCGCCACACAGGGGATGTGGGTGCTGGCAGAGGAGCGAGCAACAAGCGCTCTTGCTCAGGCAGGAGGTGACGACGACGTTGCTCGCAAAATTCTCGCAGCTGCGGCATTGGCTCAACGTGATGCGGATGAATGTCTCATGGATCTTGAGAATATTTCAGAATCAGATGTCGAAGCTCACATCTTGCGATGGATTGCAGTTCTGATGGAACCAGAATTGTCAGAAGCCTTGGATGAACGGACCTTGATCCCCATCATGGCAACTCCAGCAGGTCGCAGGAATCGCGATCTCGTTCGTCGTTATGCAGTCTGGGACCCATGGCCTGGGGACGAGTTGTACGGCGATCGGCCGTTGGACCGAAGAGCGTTATTGTCTGATATTGCCATTATGCGGTTGAAAGGCCACTCGCAAGAAGCATATCGAATGTTGAGCGAGATATTAGGTCCTGTTGAACGCCCCATTCTATGGCCACGTGGACGAGTCGCTGAAGCCCTTCTTCTCCTCGACCTTCAGCGAAGGGGTGATGTTCTCAAGGTCTATGATACGTTACTCAAGGATCATCCGATGCATCCCTGCGTCCTTGGTTTGGGAGCCGTACTTGATAAGTTGAAAATCAGGAACATCAGCCCTCATGTTCGAACACAGATGATGCCAGAAGTCTTCCTTTCCGTCAAAGATCCTTCTCGAATAGAGTGGGATGCTATGATGTTGGAACTACCATCTAATCCAGTCGCCGCCTTGAAGGCCGGTCGTTCAGGTCATGACGAGGTCCTTGCTGCCAATGCTTGGCTTGTCAGTGGAAATGCCTCATCTGCTGCAGTCCATCCGAACACTCAGAATTTCGCAGGTTCATGGCTCATCATCGCAATTGCAGGTATTCTCTCTGCCACTGGCCTGATGTTCTTGCGGGCCTATGGCCTTGGGCTTCTCTTGATTGCCGCATTGGTCGCAATTGAACTACTCCGTGAAGCACGTTCACGCTCACGCGTGTTTGCTAATGCACCCATTCTTCTTTCTCTTGCTAAACGTCTGCGTTCTGCTGAAGCTATGCCTGCAATTGATGATCTTCCACACGGTACGCACCTGTTGCTATCTGGCTTCCTTGCCGAGATTGATGGAGTGCCTGTAGATATTGGATTTCCAGCCTGGGTTGATCCCCATTCTCTCATTCACTCAGAAGCTCTTCCCGGGGTCTCGTTACCGGCTGTTGGAGCGAGAAAATTACGTCAACTCATTCATGGCGTTGCTACCTCTGGACAAAGGGTGCGTAAATTCGAGCGCATGAAGAATGAGATGCGCCAACGAAGGGAAGACATCACTACATTACGCAATACTCAGGCGGAAAAACGCCCCATACTCAGACCAGAAGGTAATACATCGATGTCACTGAGCGACCGCGTCGGTCGTCATGCTGGACGTTCCGCTCGCGGCAACCTGTCAGGTCCAAAACCATCCAATCAGTACCTCTGATTGTTTATCGCAGAAAGCGTCTGGTAGCGGCAGGCAGACTATTCGCGTGGACAACGATAGTCCCAAGCATTCTGTCTGGAAGCGATTGATGGCTCTCATCTCTGTGAACGCGCCACAAGTCTCCTAATCCAAAGAACAGTGGACCTATGATAGGTGCGGCGTACAGAATCTTCCACCAAGAGCGTGGTCCCCATCTTGGCGATGACATGGGGGTTGCATCTGCATTGGTCACGGCTAATCCAAACCAACGTTGGCCTAGAGACCTGCCGAGCCAGATCCCGGTGAGTTGGAAGTATGCGCCATTGATTCCGATGAACCCCATCCATGTCAGTGGTACCACATACCAAATTGATGTCCATAGGAAGCTGATGTTCCACATCAGTATGATCGATTGACCCCTGGTTAAGATGGCGAAAGTGAACTGGATAACCATGATGTCGAGTAGATAAGCTGCACCTCGCTTCCATGCAGACGCCAGAATAACCCCTGAGGTTTCCCATGGTGTTCCATCTTCCATCACGAATTGCTGGCCACTACTTCCCTCCGCATTATGTAGTGTCACGACGTCTTCGGGCACAGCGGTCCGTGTGGCTTGTCCTTGAAGTGTCTTGGGCTTGGAACACAGTCACCCGTGCAAGAGGTGGTGGGCCTCAAGACCATGGTCGTGAATCCAATCAAGCCACGATGACCAGTTCGGATCATGACCAAGACAGCGAGGGTCGCCAAGTACTACTAGGCCTCTGCGTGGTCGCGTGATGGCGACGTTAAGACGTCGCTTATCAGCGAGGAAACCGACCTCTCCACGATCATTGGACCGCACAGCGGAGAAGAGAATGAGTTCTTTCTCTCGTCCCTGATAACCATCAACCGAGCGAATCTCCAGTCCGTCTTCCAACCACTCTTCTTTGGCGAGATCTCTAAGCAATCTGACCTGAGCGATGTAGGGAGTGATGACACCGATATCTATTGGTTTCAGTTCACCTGTTTCGATGATCTCCTGTAACAACCTAGCGAGTAGGGCAGCCTCATCCATGTTTGAGCGTGAACCACTATCTCCATCTACAGTCTCTTGGCCATGTACTGGAACGAAGGCGACAGGTCTATCCCAATCTGGCCACAGTACACCGGCGGGTGCTGGTCTTTCAGTGCTCGTGATTCCATCAACAAGACGATGGTCATAGAACCGGGCTGAGGGAAATTCACTGATGATTGGATGCATGCGATACTGAGTATCGAGCAGTTCAGGTTCGAATCCGAGTGAAGCACAACGCTCGAACAGGCTGATGCCAAGGCCTTCACGTTCAGCCTGCTGTGATATCACTGTTGGAGGCAATTGTGCATGATCTCCTACGAGGATGAGTCGTTCAGCCCCCTTTGTGATGGGGACCAAGGAGGATGGTTCTGTAGCCTGTGTGGCTTCATCTAATACAACGACAGGGAATTTGATACCATCTAGTCTATCATGGCCTGAACCGATACATGTGGCACAGATTACTGGGGCTCGTTCAATGATTTCTCCGGTGATTTTTCGTTCTAATCCTTTGACATGCTTGAGTAACATGCTCCGATCCTTGAAGGCCAAACCCTTCTCCTTACCCTTGAGGCCTTGGGCCTTACGGCTTAGTCGATCAAGTGCCCTTCTCTCTTCTTCAAGATCGGCGTAAAGGGGGTGTTGAATCATTCTTGCATCTAGAGTAGCCTCACGTAGTGCTGCCCTAACCTTGACTGGTTGCCCGAGTCGAAGCGCAGGCACTCCATTCTCGAAGAGTCCTTC
>CAZMJD010000108.1:0-5898 GCA_964566385.1 uncultured Candidatus Poseidoniales archaeon
CGGAGAGGTTGCTGACATCGAACAATGAGATCTGAGTTCGTGACCAGTCAAGGCCAATGCCATCTTCCCCGCCTGGGAATCCTATCGTGAGGAGGGAGTCTCCGCCATTCATGGGATGAATGTAGGTTGACACACCTGGAATCTCAAGCTCTCCAATGATTGTAGGATTGGTCGGGTCTGAAAGATCGATGGTCCAGAGGGGATCCCATTGTTCGAAGGTAACCAGATATGCCGTATTTTCAACAAAACGGGCGGACCAAAGGGTCTCGCCTGGCGCAATACCACCTAGATGACCGACCTCATACAGCCCTCGTACACCCTCCTTGAATGATTCTTGAAGAGTGATGACGTGGTTCATCATCGGCTCAGGATCGTTCATCCACCAGCGTCCCCACTGTCCCGTGGTGCTCACAACACGGATTGTGCCCTCATATTCTGAAAGAGAGAATTGGTCGTTTACTGTACCATTGATGCGTCCACTTGAGAGATAGGTCGTCTGACCTGATTCACTGATGTCGAACGAATGGATGTTCGTGACCTCATGCAAGTCATTGTTACCCCAGTACCACCACCAGTCGGCTGCCTGCTCAGCCAATAACAGCGTGTCTTTCGAAGCATAAACAATCGGCCAATTCGAACGAATGTGATCTGCATCAAATGAAAGCGATGAGCCGGTCAGGTCAATCGAGATGATCGAGGTCAGACCACGTGAAGACGCGTCCTGTGAAGAGGAGAAACCACGGCAATCAGAAGAGGTCCATTCGTATGGCTGAATCGTATTACCCTCCGAACCTCGCACATACATTCGGGGGATGAGGTCAGAAAGTGTGAGAGATGAAATCACTGCTTCATTCTCCAAAATCGTGACGTTGATCGCCTGATTCCAAGTCTCATTTCGGAGTTCTTCTGTGATCTCTTCGCCCCAATATGCCTGATAGGCGTCCTGACCGAGAATGGTCCATAGATCGACCCAGGTCTTCAGCCCAGGAACGTCAATCCAGCCATATGTGATCATCCTCACGGTACCCTCAACTTCACGTCCAGTCATCTGGTACCCTTCGATGTACAATTCATCGGCAACAAAGGGGTTGGCTCGATAAGTGATCTCAACAACTGTGAGTTTTGTGAACGACGACCAACGATAGTGTGAGGTCTCGCCTGGAAAGAGGGCGGAGGTGCGCAATGGGTCGTCGGGAGGAAGGGTCCAGACGTTCACTGTCGAAGCAACGACAATACGGTCATCAGACATCAACATCTGAGTCGGAGTGCCCTGGATAGAGACATTCGACAAGTGGGTGATCTGACCGAATTCTGGCACGGCCATGATGAACAGATGGCCGCCATTGAGCAGGTAGATGTGATGTCCATCCGTCTTGATGAAATCAGCCTCATCAACTCCTTCTTCCTGATTGTTAGTGCCAGTGAAATCTTCGCCAGCTTTGAGATTCTCACCAGAACTCTGGCTTCCCCCACTGGTGGGAGCGCTCCCAGTATCTGCAGATTCTGCAACTGCCACATCTCCATCCATCATCATGACATCATCGGTCATGCCACCGCGCCAATAATTCCCATCAGCGAAATCTCGCTGTTGCTCCAGGTTAGTTCGCATCTCATCGCTGATGCTTTGTTTGAGATCTGTCAGGAGAGCCGCGCATGCATCATAGGAGCGAAGATAGGGAGAAGAGCGTTGTACAGTACGGAATGCAGGCAGGACTTCAGGGGTTGTCACATCACCGATGGTCGTGTCTTGATCATCGGGAATCCCATCATTGTCGTCATCCGGGTCATCTTCATTGTTGATACCATCACCATCGATGTCATCATCTTCTGAATCAGGAATTCCATCATTGTCAATATCAGATACTTTCTCGACTGGCGTCGTCGTTGTCGGCTCTTCATCACCTGCAATACAACCCGACATCGGGGTGATGAGGAACAAAAGAACGACAACAGCACTCAATCTGCTTGATACCATGTTCGTCTTTAGGGAGGTTCGTGGTTAAAGGGCATTGGTACATTGCTCATGAAGTCGGTTTTTGTTTCATGGCGAATCGACCAAGGGCAAGGAAATTGAAGATACCCCATGCGATTCCATTTGAGAGCCATGCGACCAGATAGGGTAATCCAAACCTGTAATCCAATAGCTCGTACGTGAAGGTTGAACCTGTCAAAGAGAGACCATAGATGAACATCGTTCGAGCGAAACTCGAGACCAACGCACCGTCATAGCGGAAAGTGATTCTTCTATGGAGAAAATAAGCGATGATGCATTGGATAGCCCAAGAGATGGACCAAGCGAATGTGCGACTATGAGATGTGTCGCTGAGAATAAAGACGACGAGTGAGAAGATGATGAACATCATCACTGTGTTTGCACAACCAACAAATGAGAATCGAAGGAACGGGTGCTCTGACCACAGTCGGTGTAACCGTTCGCTCACAACCACAGGAGGGGGTGGAGGGCCATCTTTGTGACGATGGAAATGAATGGTTACGGCGGTGAATTGATGAGGGTGGCGTAGAACGGCCTGACATGAATAGCGGCACCCCCTTCACGATGATAGATGGCGCTTTGCAGACTCCTGAAGACCCCATCGTTCACTACATCGAAGGTGATGGTATTGGAATCGACATCACTCCAGTGATGATGTCGGTGGTCAATGCAGCAGTTGCACGGGCATATCAGAGTGAGCGTATCATCGTCTGGAAGGAGGTCCTTGCAGGTGAGAAAGCATTCAATGCCACGGGTGAGTGGTTACCCGATGAGACGAAAGCTGCGATGAAAAGTGGTCTTGTCTCGATCAAGGGGCCATTGACAACGCCCGTTGGAGGCGGTATCCGCTCACTCAATGTCGCACTGAGACAACAACTCGACCTATTCGCCTGTGTTCGACCCGTTCGTTGGTACGCAGGCACGCCAAGTCCTGTCAGAGAGCCACAACATGTGGACATGATCATCTTTCGAGAGAACAGCGAAGATGTCTACGCTGGTATCGAATGGGAAGCAGGTAGTGATGGCGCAAGTCGGGTTATCCAGTTCCTCCAAGAAGAGATGGGGGTCACCAAGATTCGTTTTCCTGAGACAAGTGGAATCGGAATCAAGCCCATCAGCAAGGAAGGTACCGCACGCATTGTTCGAGCGGCGATTCGACATGCCATCAACCAGGATCTGCAAAGTGTGACCTTGGTCCACAAAGGGAACATCATGAAATTCACAGAAGGTGGATTCCGTGACTGGGGATACCAACTAGCTCAGGATGAATTCGGAGCGACTGAATTGGATGGTGGCCCATGGTGCACCATGACCAACCCGAAGACTGGCGCTGAGATCATCATCAAGGATGTCATTGCTGATGATATGTTTCAGCAGGTACTCACAAGACCAGCAGAATACTCAGTCCTTGCCACCATGAATCTCAATGGCGATTACATCTCAGATGCGCTGGCTGCACAGGTCGGTGGCATCGGTATCGCACCGGGTGCGAACATCAACTACGATACTGGCATCGCTATCTTTGAGGCAACGCATGGCACTGCTCCCAAGTACACAGGTCAGGACAAGGTGAACCCGGGGAGTCTGATCCTGTCTGCAGAGATGATGTTGCGCTACATGGGCTGGGGAGAGGCAGCAGACCTCGTCGTCAAAGGTATGGAAGGTGCAATCTCTGCAAAGACTGTGACGTACGATTTCGAGAGGCTCATGGATGGTGCAAAACTGCTGAAGTGCAGTGAATTCGGTCAAGCCATCATCGATCATATGTGATCGTTCAAGAAAGTGCAGCGCCAACAATGCCTGCTTCGTTACCCAATGATGCCTTGTGCAGTTCTGCTTGGGTAGTCAGAGAATCCCACCAATGTCTGGATGTATGGATGAAACCACCACCAAGGATGATGACGTCAGGGGACAGAAGCATCTCGTAGTGTTCGAGCACTGATTGGAAGCGTGACGACCATTCCTCCCAATCGAGATCCTCTTCATCTTTGACTCGAGAAGAGGCAAAGTGTTCGATTGCCTGTTCACCATCCCAACGCATTAGTCCAAGCTCGAGATTGGGGACCAGGACTCCATTTCGAAAGATTGCAGTACCAAGGCCAGTCCCAATGGTGATCAGGAGAACTGTTCCCTCTTCATCCTTGCCAGCACCGAACTCCATCTCAGCGCAAGCAGCTGCATCTGCATCGTTGATCAGCGTGACTTCCTCGACCGCGTCGTTGTTCTCGATGAGTTCTGAGAAATCGAAGTCCTCCCATTCATCTCCAAGATTCGGAGCTGTGCATACTGTTGTGCCTGACACCACTCCTGGAAATCCGATGCCGATCGAAGGAGTCCATCCAATTTTGTTGCCAATCTCATTGATGGCAGCAATGCCGACCTCAGGGTCGTAGGGTGCCTCGGCTTCAATGCGCATCACGTCGGTGACAGGATGGCCAACGACATTGCCCACAAGGGCTCCTTTGATGGACGTACCACCGATGTCGATTCCAAGACGGAGCATGTTCAGGCCTCCAATGCCTGCTCAATATCACGCCACAGGTCCTCGACATCCTCGATACCGACACTCATCCTCACGAAGCCAGGAGCGATACCTGCTTCCATTCTGACATCTTCGGGAACGAACATGTGACTCGAATTGAAGGGACATTCGATGAGGCTCTCAACTCCACCAAGGCTTGTTGCCTCAGTGATCACGGTCATCGAGCGCATCATTGCGAGAGCTGCATCATCGCCATCTGCAACAACGAATGAGAGCATGCCAGTCCCTTTCGGAATGATGCGTTGAGCTAATTCATGGTCAGGATGAGAGGTGAGGCTTGGATGAATCACGCGACCGATACGTGGATGTGCTTCCAAGCGACGAGCTATCTCGGCAGCATTGGATGCATGGATCGGCATGCGGGCGTGCAGGGTGCGCACACCACGCTCGATCAGATAACAGGAGAATGCATCTGCATTGGTGCCAAGCAGTTTCTTTCTCTGGAACACATTGGTGATGTGTTCCTTAGCCCCAATCACCGTGCCACCGATCAGGTCTGAATGGCCGCCCAGATACTTGGTCGCAGAGTGGATGACAAGATCGAATCCCATCGACAATGGGTTGCAGCCCCATGGTGTGGCGAACGTGTTGTCGACCACAGCGATCAGGCCATGACGCTTGGCAATAGCTGCCATGGCTGGTAGGTCACAGACCTTGAGGGTGGGATTGGTCAATGTTTCAGCGTAGATCATCTTCGTGTTCGGCTGGATTGCGGCTTCGTAACTTGCAGGGTCACGCATGTCTGCCATGGTGACCTCGATCCCGAATCGTGGAAGGTCGCCAGTCATCAGCTCGTAGGTCCCGCCATAAATGTCAGGACTTGCAACGACATGGTCTCCTGCGGACAGAAAAGAGAGGAGGGTTGTGCTGATCGCACCCATACCGCTGGCGAACACGTCTGCATCCTCACCACCTTCGAGCGCGGCGAGCTTAGCTGCGACGGCCTCACTGTTGACCGAAGACATCCGTCCGTAGAACAGAGTGTGTTGGGCGCCGTCAGCCCAGCCCTGGTAGCGCTCCTCATTCAGAAGATAGGACGATGATAGAAAGACTGGGGTGTTGATCGCACCCTCAACGTGATCGATGCCTGCGTGCACGGCACGGGTTGCGAAGGCGTTCTCATCATCCACGATAAGGGAGATTCAATGCTCGATATGTAAGCGACGGTCAAGCGCCATCGTCACCTGAATCACTAGGTTTCTTCTTCGATATCACATCACCAAGACTGCGCAAGACTCCACCGAGCAAGGTGAGAATGACGATGATACCCGCTGTGATGGAACAGATATTCCCGATGATCACTTTATCGCGGTCATAGATCAGCATCCCCATGGCAACGAGCAGCCCTACACCAATCGAGGTC
>CAZMJD010000109.1:0-5876 GCA_964566385.1 uncultured Candidatus Poseidoniales archaeon
CAGAGCACCCAACTCATGACAGGCATGGCAGGTGTGGGGATAGTCGATCAGACACCTAAGGAATCTCAACTGTATTCGTATTCCTCGTAATCTTCCTCTTCATCTGACCAGCTTGGTCCCTTTGGCATTCGCACATACCCTATCGCAATGAGGATGACCGCCAGCAGGACCCATTGAATGACTATGACGACACTGTAAGCAGGATGTACCTCGGAGAGAGCACTAATCTCTCTGACCGAGGACGTATCTTCTGCGAATATCGGCATGGATTGTGCAACAATTTTATCCTGTTCATCAAAGACAATGATGCTCCACGTCCCTACCGCATCTGGCGACCAGCTCACCTGCTTCTGGACAGACTCTCCAGCTGCCAGTTCGAGATAGAGGCCCTCGATATCCACTGGATCACCTTCCTGAGGAGAGGCGACAACTCTGAATGTCCCCTGGCCAGATGCTAATCCAACATTCTCGAAATTCAGAACGATTGTCACAGGATCAAGAACTGCGATGACCCCTGAACGTGAAAGGTCAAGGCCTCCAAGAGGGATGTCAATGTCTGGCACATCATGCTGTATAGTCCACGACACCATTGGCCCCCTACCCGCTTCATTCGACACTGCCGAATTTCCGGCTACATCTCTGCCCTCGAAGTAGATCTCTAGACGAGCAGGATCCTTGCGGAAATTTGGAGGGAGGTCCTTTTCGAGATTGAGCAGCCCAACAAGTGGTAGACTGCCACCGACACGTGCAGAGGTTGTTGCGGCTAATTGAATCTCACCTTCTTCCACCAAGGCCCCTACAGGATCATCGCGCATCGTGAATAATTGATATCGCAACTTGATCAATTGCGGGTCCATCCTGCCCTCCTCTGCAACCTCAAAGGCGATTCGGAGGCCTTCCTCAAGATCCTCAGGGGTCAGAATCGCAGAACTCCTAGGACTGACCATCTCAGTAGGAACCGGGCTGGTTCCATCCACGGTGACCCATGAACGCATCTGTTCGATCACTGTTAGGTCCTCAACACCCTCTGAAAGATTGACAAGATCGAACTGGAGCGGGAGCATCGCATCGACATCCGGCGCTGTGAGATTGATCATGAACACTCCTCCTTCAGTCAAGACGATCTTTTCCACATTCCCAAGAGTTCCTCGAACCTGCAGCGGTTCCACCGGGGGCAAATTACTACCTAACCAATGTACAGAACCCTGTGCAGTAATGGTACGACCACTCCTCATCCAAATTTCATCACCTTCAATCAAACCCCCTATCTGTTCGATCTGCAGGGAATCAGAATTAATGAAAACCTCAGACGAACCCCGCCAAGCTGCAGCATCTAGTTCCTGAGTAGTGACACGCCCACTTGCATCCCTTACCGAAATAACAGGATACGTGTAACTACCTGCACGATCTGCTAGGAATGATGGTGAGAACGACATCTCAAGTGTGAACAGCATGTCAGTGGCATAAACGCTGAGCCCTCCCGTAGGAGCAGTTAGAGTACAATTGTGCAAAGTGATCGACGCTCGATTGACATGGCAACCGTCCTTATCCCATTCGATATCAGAGGTTCCTGCGTCATCATCCAATCCTAGAGTGAGGTTTCTTAGATCGACGAAACCGTTCTGATCCCTCAATTCGATATTGAAGATATAGCGGCGATCTGGATGCATCCAAGGATCTGTCAAGGTCACGGGTGTACCACTACTGACCACAGACCAAACGCCGGTATCTGAGTCAACCTCTGGGTCGAGGTCTCCTCCGATCTTGTACGAAAATACGTGATCTCCAAAATCTCCAGAACCACCATTACGCACCTGATTTCCAGCGATGTCAGAACCGGACACATATCCAAAAACAAGTTCTCCGATGTCACCACCAAGATCGGACCAATCTGCAGTATAGTTGCCAACTGTGGAATTCTCAACGAAAGCAAGAGGCATTGTCAATACCTCCCACTCACCAGCATCAGGTTCCGAATTGAATGGAGCACGGTCATCTTTCCATTCCCTCCAGAGGTTGAGCGACAACGAATCAGGTAGAACTGGAAGGTCAGCCACTTCACAACGGACTGACCGGGTGTCGCGTGGAAGGTGCCCTGCAGCAGGAATATCGCAACCAATCAATGTAGGGCGGCTCCCGTCAACGATGGGAGCGAGGCGTCCTGAATCAGGTTCATGCATGGAACCTCCATAGAGTGGTTCAAGCAGCACTTGAGCCTGAATGAGTCCAAGACGCGGTGGGACGACCCATTCCACTATTGCCTGACCATTGGAGAGCTCAGTCGTATTTGCAATTTCTTCACCATCAATGAGCACACTCACTTTAACCGAATGATTCCTCGGTGAGCGAATGAATGTGTCATTCTCAAAACCAATTGTGACGAGAGATTTCACAACTTCTCCAGTGCGCAGATAGGCCTGAGTGAGTTGGACAAGAGAACCATCCTCTCGCTCAACCAGCCACGGCATCATTGAGGGCCCTGACGGCTGAGGGAGAAGAACCACGTCGCCTTCATATCCTTGGACGTTGTTACTCGAACCAATGACTGTTGTACGAGGGATGCTGTCGGCCCCGTTAGGAGTGCCGTCATCAACGTGAAGGAAAGAGGAGATATTGACTTGGTCTGCATCCTGCCAGGATCCATTCAACTGGAAGCGAATGATTGATCTTAGTGAGTTGTCAGAGAACTGGGTGACTGCACAAGCCTCCGTTTCAGGCCATATGACGAGCGAGGGATCTGTTGAGACCAACACCTCTGGATTCGAAATCTGACACCATATCTCGACAAGGTTGAGGTTCGTCCCTATGCGCACATGTACCCTCGTAGGAGTCTCATCAGCAGAGTGTGAATGAGATGAGGTGACTTTGATCCAATGCTCGCTTGGCACAATGGGTGCAAATGAATCACCCTCACTTATCTGAGGATGTTCAAGAGAGACGGTCACCTGACCAGTCGTCTGCGGAGTATTTGAGGGCAAAGGAGCCATTCTTGAGGAAATGTGTCCTCCTCCTTCTCGTTCCATGATTGAAGTGAAACCAGACAAGATAAGGAATAGGCCCGCGAGGCATGCCATGCGGACATATCGCCCCTCCATGGCCATCTGGAGAATAGATGTCCTTTTTCATCTTCGGTCGGTTGACCTCATTAGGCAGCATCATCTGTCATGCCCATGACTGCGGGAAAGCAGGCTGCTGCGCGAGCAGCTGCCGGACTCATCACCAATGGAATGAAAGTCGGTCTTGGGACCGGTTCCACCGCCGCATTTCTGGTAGACGAACTGATTGAGAGATCACGTTCAGAAAAATTTGACATCACTTGTGTTGCTACAAGCCAAGTCACCCAGAAGCAAGCCGAGGAAGGTGGACTTCAGGTTCTTGAACTCAAGGAAGTGGGGTTACTCGACATCGTCATCGACGGTGCAGATGAGATAGACCCTCTTGGACAATTGATCAAAGGAGGTGGCGGGGCAGCAGTACGCGAACTGATCGTTGCAATGGCTGCCCGACATTACGTAGTGATAGCGACTCCCAGCAAACACGTCGAAGTCCTTGGATCATTTCCTCTCCCAATTTTTGTGCTTCCACATGCCCATGAGGTGACAATTGAACGGATTGCAGAAATCTGTCCAGGAGATGTAGGGTTGCGCGCTCCTCCGAGACCTAGTGTCGATGAACACGGTCTGATGATCGTTGACGCACATTTCGGCCCATGTATCAGCAACCCCGCCTCGACTCGGTCCGTTCTGCTCGACATCGCAGGCGTTGTCGACGTAGGTCTCTTCATCGACATCGCAGACACTGCAATCCTAGGACAAGCAGATGGCACCGTCACTACCATCGAGTTCAGCCGCCGTCACCGCTAAAAGACGCTTAGGAATCGCAACACCGGGTCTGTAGCTTAGTCAGGTAGAGCACCCGGCTCTTAACCGGGCGGCCGCGGGTTCGAACCCCGTCAGACCCGCAACTGCGCGCACCGGTGCGCTTGAAATGCTCCAGCCCCTGACACCTCTGAGGATAAGGTCAGATGTCGAAGCAACATTACATCGAAAGCATCCTTGCAGGTGTTCACGACAGTGAGGAAGTCGAACTCAGAGGCTGGATTTACCGAACCCGAGGCTCGAACAAGATTCGCTTCATTGTGCTTCGTGATTCTACAGGCACCATTCAATGTGTAGCCAAACAGGACGCACTTGATAGTGAGATGTTTGAAGCGCTAGCAGGTGCTCTGATAGAGACTAGTTTGATCGTCAAGGGTGATGTCATATCGACAGATCGAGAACATGGGCATGAGATTCTGATCAAGCACGCAGAGATAATTGGTCCAGTTGATCCCGAACGACCATTCCCTATCACCGAATCAGCGATGGAGGCCGCAGAGGGTGGTGAAACGGAATTTTTACTTGATCATCGCCACCTCTATCTTCGTACAAGTCGAATGACAACGATGCTCAAGATTCGGTCAACAGTGTTCGGGGCGATTCACACCTATTTCCGTGACCGTGATTTCATCGAGTACCAAGCGCCGTCCTTTGTGGCAGGTGCCGTTGAAGGCGGGAGCACCTTATTCGAGGTCCCATATTTCGGGCGTAAAGCATACTTGACGCAATCGTGGCAATTGTACGCTGAAGCTGCAATGCCAGCACTTGAGCGCCTGTATACCATAGCCCCCTCATTCCGTGCTGAGAAAAGCCGAACTCGGCGACACTTGACTGAATTTTGGCATGCTGAGATGGAAGTAGCGTGGGCGGGCAATATGGAAATCATGGAACATGGCGAGGCCCTTGTCCAACACATTGCAGGAACACTACTGGATGAGCGTAGCGAGGAACTTGCATCTGTGGGTCGGAATCTCGAACTCATCGAGCGATTTGCAAATCAGCCGTATCCACGGATCCGTTACGACGAGGCTATTGAGCGGCTGAAGGCAAAAGGCGTCGATGTTGAATGGGGAGAGGATCTTGATTATTCTAAAGAGAAGATTCTTACACAGGATTTCGATGTTCCTCATTTCCTCACACATTACCCCCGCATCGCCAAACCATTCTATCATCGACCCGATCCTGAGGACGACAAGTACGTCTTGTGTCATGATCTACTCGCACCCGAGGGTTATGGTGAGATCATAGGTGGTGGAGAGCGTACATGGTCTGAGCCGGAGATCCTAGAGCGTATCGATGAGGAGGGGACCCCACGTGAGCCCTACGAGTTCTACATCGATGTCCGACGATATGGGGGGGTACCACACGGAGGGTTCGGATTGGGAGTCGAACGAGTATGTGCTTGGCTTGCCGGTGCCGATCACATCCGAGAAGTGATTCCTTTCCCGCGAGATTCGCGACGAGTCACGCCATAAGCTCCGCTGACAATGTAAGTGGGGTGCAGGGAGTAAGCCCCTTTCTGTTCCCCGTTACCGGGTGACCACATTCAACTCAGCGCCGTACCCGTCCCTCACCGTGCCACTCTACGGGACTGCTTCGGCTCGCTTCAGCGGGTCTGCTCGTCTCAACGCCCACACAGAGAACTCCCCCGGATGGGTTCACAGCATTGACTGTGTGTCGGTCCGTGTCTGCAGCAGATTCGACCGTCTCCGATCCCATCATTCATCTGGCCGCCTGCACGTGAAGAGGGGACTTTCCTCAGAGCATGCTCCGTAAGTGGTCCTCCTGCTCCCCACTTCTCACAAAGGCTCATGGGTCTTGAATCACCCGTTCACGAGTTCAGCATCCATAGAGTCGTCACCTGTCAGAATTATCTCATCCTCATCCGTCTCCCAAGGACCCTGATTTCGAATGAGGGAAATGAGGTTACGCTCAGCGATGATGAGTGAAGGTAGAACGATGACGCTTGCAAAGAAAGCTAATCCGATGAGGGCCATC
>CAZMJD010000110.1:0-5807 GCA_964566385.1 uncultured Candidatus Poseidoniales archaeon
GCACCTCCACTGACATCAATCGAATCAGGGTGGTTAACCACCCAATCCTCTTCTTGATCGGTCTCAGGTGCACAATCTCCACAGACCTCGACGTCGATATCGAATGATGACTCCATGGTTCCACTATTCTCAATGTATAGTTCGATCTGAAGAATTCCAGCCTTATCGGTGGGTAAGTACACTCCATTCTTTTCGACATCCTCGTCAGAGATGCCTGAATTCCAGCCACTTGTCTGCGCCCCTACAGAGAAGGTCATGAGCAACAGCATGACGACGATGGATAGAGGGAGCCGACCCCTCATTCCACCACCACGTTCTCAAGAGCTCGCCGAACAAGGATCGGGACCATCTTGCGCCGATATGCAGGGCCATAGAATGTATTGTGATTCGGTTTGACCGCCTTTCCAATCGCCTTTGATAGCACCTGCACTGGAATGTCACTATTCGGTTGCTCAGAAAGAATACTTTCGACCAGATCATCATGCCGCTCTGGAATCGAGGCAAGAGCGGTGGTGGCAATACGAACCTCGCCACCATTGCCTTCTGAGGAAACTGCAACTGCAACTCCGGCTTCGGGGAAGTCCCAGGAATCTCTCAATCTGAGTTTCTCATAGGAACCACGCCACGAGGCTGCGTCCTCAGGGATGTGAATGAACGCTAGGAATTCACCATCTTGGAGAACATTCCGAGTAATGCCGTCTTCTTGAAAGAACTCTGCAACGGGTATTCGACGAGGCCCAGAGCCACTGATTAGCTCAAGTTCAGCATCTAGGACCATCAAACAAGGTGCCAAATCGCCTTGATAGGTTGCTACACACAGTTCATTCTGGCCTGCAATCACACGGCAATCAGCGCCCGTTCCCTCATCGCACTTGTGGCACCAGTCAATACTGCGACGCCAAATCTCTGTTTGATTGAACCAGAAGCAGCGTGTGTCAAGGCAGAGATTACCACCAATCGTTCCTGAACGGCGTACCAGCACCGAAGCAACTGTGCTGGCAGCGTCACGAATCAGTGGATGGATCTCTTGATCGACTGAGAGATCATGAAGCCGGGTCATCGCACCGATGCAAGTCGGTGTTGAGGCATGGAGTTCACTCACTGCGGCAAGACTGATGACGTGCTCACGCGGATTCAAACCCCATTTGTAATTCGGCCACAGATCCGTTCCTCCAGCAACCCAATCGAACGTTTGTCCTGACGCAAGGAGATCTACTGCAATAGCAGTCGCTTCATCGATGGACGTGGGGCGATGAAGATGGAATGGAGGAAGTCTCACTGCTCATCCCCCTTAGGGCCCTCTGACATTCCGACAACGGAACGTCCACGACCTGCTGCTTCCTTGACCGAGGCACGAAGGGCGAGATGTTCGGCAAGTTCCTGATCATCGAGATGTCGTTGTTCAACATGTTTCCAGGCCTCAGCAGCCAAGCCAGTGCGACTGGAAAGGTCCTGCTCGGTCGGCTCGGTACGAGCTCGCCACTTCTCAGTCTGTTCTGAGATAGGCCGTTCGGCATCAAAGCCAAAGAGAACGCCATTGGTGTAAGGTGCAGGAGATGGTTCACCCAGCCGTGTCTCATCACGATCAGCGTGTATGCGGGCTCGTTCAGAGAGTTCTGCTGCCAACTTACTTCCTTCAAAGGAAGGAGAGGGAAGATCGAGTGGTTGCTCCAAGCCCAGAGAGCGACATTTGCGCTGGATCAGGGTATGCAATCTGTCAGGAGTGACAGGAAGCTGACGTGGACGAACGCCAACTGCATCATGAATGGCATTGACAACCGCAGGAAGGATCGGTAGTAGCGGCCCTTCACCTGCCTCCTTCGCCCCAAAGGGTCCCTCAGGATCACTGGATTCAACGATAATCGGATGGACCTCAGGCATCTCATGAACGGACGGGATCTTGTAATCGAGAAGATCCGGATTCAGAATCTGGCCGTGCCTACCATAACGCATCGTTTCGCTAATGACTTGGCCGAGGCCCATGTGCAATGAACCGATGATCTGGCCCTCAACAGCCAACGGATTGAGGGCTTTTCCACAATCATGTGCTGCCCACACCTTGTCTACCTTAGTCCGACCAGTCTCCACATCAACGGTGACCTCAGCAACATATGCTGAGAATGAATAAGCCGGGGCAAGGCCTGCTGCAGCGCCTTTGTGTACTCCCCCCATTGGCGGAGTGCGATAGGCTCCACTCGAGACCAGCGCACCTCTATCCTCCTGTGCCTTATGCAGTGCTTGGAGATACGAGACCCCTAACGATGGGTCTGAAGATGAGTGAAAACGACGGTCTCCAACAACAATGTCGTCGTGATTGATCTCGGTGAGTTCATGAGTCGCTTCGATCAAACGATCGCGTATCTCAATTGCGGCCTCGATCGCGGCATTACAGTTCATGAACGTCACACGCGATGAATACGAACCAAGGTCAACAGGAGATGTATCTGATTCGTGAGTGCGCACGTGAATCATGTCAAGTGGAAGGCCGAGTACTTCAGCAACGACCTGGGCAACTGCAGTTGTTGATCCTTGTCCAATCTCAGCCGCACCCGAGTGAACTGTGACCCCACCATCCATATCGATCTGGATGTGAACTGTAGCATGGGGGAACTTGTTGGGATCCCAATGAATCGGAAGACCGGAACCGGAAATGAAGAAACCACACCCTATGCCAAGACCACGACCAAGAGGCATCTTCCGCCACCGTTCATCCCAACCAGATGCTTCTCTGACTCTCTGTAGGCATTCACGCATGCCGATGGAAGTGATTCGAAAACCAGTGATTGTACGACTGAGAGGTGGAAGGAGATTTGCAAGACGAAGATCGATTGGATCGACGGCAAGCTCCTCTGCCGCCTCATCGATTGCAACTTCCACAGCACAACGTGCATTGACAGCACCATGACCGCGCATCGCACCTGAAGCCGGACGGTTCGTCCATACTCTAGCCCCAGTATAATCGAAGGCACCTATCTCATAGGGACCTGTCGCCAGAACGCCGTTATAGTACGATGTCACATGTCCGAAAGATGCAAAGGCACCTCCATCGATGAGAGCATCGATATCCATGTGCCGGAAACGACCTTCCTGATCGATTCCAATGCTCGCTTCAAGAGTTGAGGGGTGACGACCTCTGTTGATGAAAAAAACCTCTTCTCGATCAAAGGTGATTCGAACTGGACGTCCAGATTCCCTAGCAAGGATGGCAGCACACATTTCATGGGGGAAGGGGTCTGACTTGCCTCCAAAACCACCACCTACGAATGTCCGAATCACATTGATCTGATGCATGGGCACTTTGAGGACAGCCGACAGAGCTCGGTGCACGTAGTGAGGTACCTGCTGAGGTGTATACAATTGGAGCCGGCCTGTTGGATCCCAATGAGCCACCACAGCATGGGGCTCGGTCATGGCGTGCGTCACACCTTCAAAGATCCACTTACCACCTTTGCGCACGATAATTGCATCTCTAGCCTCTGAATCGCCAAAACTCTGGTAGACGCGCTTCTGGATGTTCGATGAGCCGATGTGATATCTTCCTCGATCATGAATAGGTTCGTCCACATCAGAAAGAGATGTTGAAGGATCGAGAACCTCATCAAGATCCTCATACTCAACAACGATGCGGTGAAGGGCATCGATGGCCGTTGCCTCGTCTACAGCTGCAACGCAGGCAACTAGATCTCCAATGTGGCGCACCTTGTCGATGGCCATCGCGGTCTCATCCTTTGTCACAGGGAGAACGCCGAAGTGCTGAGGATATCCAGCGCCAGTGGCTACAGCAATGACGCCAGGCATAGTTTCTGCTGCACTGGTATCGATCGAGATGATTCGAGCGTGATGCCGATCGCTTCGCAGAATCTTTCCTATCAGTTCACCTGGCAAGCGGACATCATCACCATACCAAGCCTGACCTGTAACCTTGTGACGTGAATCAACCAAAGGCGTGCGCCGACCGACTGCACTTCCTGTACGATCCTGATCCTGAGCATGAGGAGCTTTTGGAGTCTCTTGGCCACCTCGAGATGCTGGGAGAAATGCAGGATCAACAGGCGATGAAAACGGACGACTTCCTCCGGATCCTGGAGGAGGGAAGTCAATCTTCCCTACCACCCGGGTACCGTCCTTACGAACTGAGGAGGTATCCGGTTGTTGCGTGTATCCGGTATCCATTCGATCATCTCACGCTGAAGGTCCCTTGGAAGGGGACTCAGGGGCCATTGGATGGGGATCGCTGTGAGGTTCACTCGCTGCAGGTTCGTTCCCCACCTCTTGTTTCAGGCGAGCTGCCTCCCTGATCGATTCGATGATTGGTTGGTATCCCGTACATCGGCATAGATTTCCTTCAATCGCGTCCATAATCTGTTGATCATCAGGTTCTGGCTCTTCCTCAAGCAGTGCCGCTGCGACAAGAAGGAAACCAGGAGTACAGAATCCGCACTGACTTCCACCATGTGTGGTAAAGCAAGTCTGAACAGGGTGGAGATGTGGTCCATCTGCAAGGCCTTCAACTGTTGTGATACTAGTCTGCTCAACCTCAGCTGCTAACGTGAGGCAGGATAATCTTGGCTCACCATCAATCAGGACTGTGCAACATCCACAGGTCCCCATGTCGCATCCTCGCTTGACACCAAGAGTTCCAATCTGATCACGTAAGACATCGAGAAGCATGTCATGCGGATGCGTGAGAACTGTTGCTGGAACACCATTCACGGATGCTGTCCACGATGTTCTTGGAAGCGAAGAACGCATCTCGACATGAGGATGTTCGCCCACGCCCATACGAGAATTCACCCATGC
This sequence comes from uncultured Candidatus Poseidoniales archaeon, assembly GCA_964566385.1. Lineage (GTDB taxonomy): Archaea > Thermoplasmatota > Poseidoniia > Poseidoniales > CAYMED01 > CAYMED01. The sequence goes on from CAZMJD010000110.1 coordinate 4,801, forward strand.
TTTGATGCTTCGCACGCTGGAGACCGCAGCATTGACGTGAGCACATCTATTCCACAGAATGAGCGAGATGGCATGGCTTGAGGTGCTCAAAGAACAAGTTGGGAGTCTGGACCATTGGGTTCAGGTGATGCTCAAATTGATTGGAGGACTTGTCGCCTTCTTCATCCTCTTGATCGTGATAGCATACATCCGAATGGGGATTGCGAAGATCAGAGGAAAACCACTCAAGAGGCCACCTGCAGCAGATTGGGAACTCATGAGGCGCGAACGTGGCAAGAAACCGAAATGGGATGAATGGGATCAAGACCATTAGTTCTGAGCGGTTAGAATGCCGAGTGGCTTCCACAAACAGGACAGAATTTCCACCCGCCACGCCATCTAACCAGACAACCAGTGCACATTCCTGCCCTCGGGTCCTCTGATTGTGAAGGTGATTGAGGATCACTCTGATCCAGTTGTCCCAAAGGAGAGGTTGAGGCAATCTCGGACCGCACAGGAGGAGGAGGGGATTGTAATCCAGTTGCAATTTCGTTGATATTGACTTGAACAGGTCGCGGCGAGAGAGGAGGTGCAGACGGCGCAGGGGGTGCTGTTACCGGAGGCGTGGGTTCTTCGATGGGCTCCACATGTTGTTCTTCAGGTGACTGGAACGCACCAAAGAACATCTTGTCCTCATTCTCTTGAGCTGTTGGTCCAGGCGGTGAATGAGTCGGAAGAGGAGGAGAAGATACAGGAGGTGGAGCCGAGGCCACCACACCGACGACAGGTTCAGGGGTTTCTGATTGAATAGGTTCGGAGAACGCTGATTCAAAGGCATCGAACACCAAAGGTGGTTCCTCAGCAATGTCTCCAACTGGTTCTGGCCCAGGCTCAGGTGTTGGAAGGGATGGTGACTGAACAAAGGGTGATTCAGGGGCGATAACTGGTGTGGATGGCGCAGGAGCTGTGACAGGGGGAGCTGGAGGTGAAGACACCTGAGAAATTGTAGGAGGTTCGGGTTCTGAGGC
>CAZMJD010000111.1:0-4623 GCA_964566385.1 uncultured Candidatus Poseidoniales archaeon
CGCTGGCCATACCATCACCGTCCTGATCCATGTAATATACCTCTGAACCATCTTCCCAAGAATCACCATCAGTGTCATTTGTCACCGGACTCGTTCCATTGGACCACTCTTCGTAATTTGTGAAATTTGCAAGATCATCGTAGAATCGTTTACCATCCGGTGTCGTTGGATCGATATGACAACCCGCATCAGGGCAATATCGTCGCAATAAAATGGCACGATCCATACCATCTCCATCAGGATCTTCCTCTCCGTCCGGGATGTTATCGAGGTCACTGTCAGGCATTCTTGGGTCGAGCAGACCGCGTGCACCTGTCTGGGAGAGTACTTCAGCATCGACAAGCCCTAGGATTGTTGCGTTCTCACTGGCCTCTACTTCCCATCCATCTGGGAGTCCATCTCCATCTGTGTCATTCTGGACTGGATTTGTGTTCCACCCGTTGTTCGTAGGGCCTTCCTGAGTATTGTTGAGTCCATCATCATCGACATCTGTGGTGGTATCTGGGATGCTGGAAGCAGGATTGATGGCCCATTTGGCAGTGATGCCTGCGGTTAACACCCCGTCAAGGTTCATCTGCTCAATCTCGTAAATCTTAGCCCATTTTCCGATTGGATTTCGCCAAAGAAAACCTCCCGGATTTTTGAGACAAGTCGTATTGTCAATCGGGCAATCCTCAGGCCTCCAAGGTATGGTAGAGATCCAGAGACTGTGCGATTTGGTATTATCTTGGACTGATTCTATCTGCATCTCCCATCCGTCGAGCATACCGTCAGAATCAGTGTCATTATTCAGAGGATCAGTGGGGTCTTGGAAGGGTCGAGGGAGGAACAGAATCTCATACCCATCCTTTAATCCATCTGAATCAGTATCAGACCGGTTGGCATGAGTAATCGTGTTGTCACGTTTGCGATTCACTTCCTCTCCATCTTCGAGTTGATCGTTATCTGTATCGAACATGGAGGCGTTGGTGAAGTACTTCCCTTGCTCGCCTATTCCCGTCCACATGAAACCTTGGACCTGTTCAAGCCAGTCGCTCAAGCCGTCGGAGTCAGTGTCGTTGTTTGAAGCGTTGGTGAAGTATTCATTGTACTCGTCCACATCATTGAGTCCATCGTTATCCGTATCTATCTGTGTTGGATCGCTGGTCACTGGGACAATGATGGATCCTTTGGTGGCAGTGACAACTCGAATCTCCCAACCAAGGACTTCGATTCCATCTTTGAGCCCGTCTCGATCAGTATCGGGGTGAGTGGGATTTGTTGAATCAGCAACTTCTCGGCGGTCTTCTTTGTCGGGGTCATCAAATCTTGATTCGTATTCGTCAAGATTGGTGTACATCTCATCTGCTTCGACAACTTCAGCCCACACCGTTTGTCGCGAGAAGATTTCCTGCCCTTGTTCGACATGTATCTCGTAGACCTTACCGGTGCATGGGGAAAGGACATCGTATCTTGTAGTGGTCACATCAATTACTTCAGCAACAGCAATCACGTCACCAGCTTCGACATCATCACCTATCGCTACGACGATGGTCTTGACACGAGCAGCATAATCGAGTTCAGTGAATCTGACTTGGCCATTATTGTCACGGTCAAATCCGTCACGGTCAGGATCCTTGTCACTGTTTGTTGGGTCGAGAGGGTCAATGCAATTCTTAGATTCCCATCCATCTGGCATGGCATCGTCATCGCTGTCTCCATCCATGGGATCTGTGAATGTGAATGAAGCTGCCCAATCAGGGAGAACGAATTCAGCTAACTGGCCCCATGGCTTAGGATATTGGTCGCTCCAGAGCTTGTTTGGATTCCTGGTCTCCCAGACTTCTATCTCACGGTCGATATGTGCTGATTCTAGGATGTCTGGGCATGTCTCTCTGATGAATCCGTATTCTTCGAAACTTGTCAATCCGTCTTCATCGGGGTCTCCATAGGAATCGGATGGGTCCGAGGCATCGAGTGGTTCAAGGCCGTTGCGAGGCACTGAGAAACAGAATTCATAGCCATCTGGCATTCCATCCTGATCGCTGTCATAATCTGAGGGGCCATTTCTGCTACCATCCAAATCGTCGTCTAGGGATAACCAATTTCTGTCTTGATTGATCTCATCCGAGAAGGGAGCTTTCCTTGTGTATTCCTTGACCCCCGAGCCACAGTTGATACTGACCGTAATCTCACCTGTTGCAATCTCGGCAGTGTCGGTTAATCCATCACCATCTGAATCAGAATTCTCTGGATTCGTTCCAAAGTCCTCTTCAACGTAATTTGGTAGATTGTCGCCGTCACGGTCGAGAACCTGGTCGCAACTGTATCGGGGTGGTTCTGAATCATCTCCAAGGTTAGTCCAATTTGTCTCACCGATGAGATTTTTCAGCTCGCTGATAGTGACCTCAGTGAGTAAGGGGCAATCCCAATTGCCGTCGAGAGGATCGAATAGCCTGAGCGCCGCGAAACCTTCCTGCGATGTGCTGGAAACCTCTCCTTGGGAGTTGACGTAGACGGTGACATTCATTCGAGCCTCCCATCCGTCACTCAATCCATCTCCATCAGTGTCTGCTCGCATGGGGTCAGTGCGATTGGCAACCTCTTGTGAATTTGTCAATCCATCATGGTCTGGATCACCATCTGCACCGTTGTTGGGATCGGGGGAGGTTTCGTTTTGATCGCCCGTGAAGCCAGCGTTGTCGTCGATATTTGTGCCATCACCTGTGGTATTGCCAGCAGTCCCGCCATCCAGTGGATCCAGTCCTGAGAAATATTCTGCCGAATCGCTCAAACCATCGCCATCTGTGTCCGGGTTATCTGGATCGGTTCCAAGCTTCTCTTCAAGTCTGTCGACCAGACCATCTCCATCGCGGTCATCATCTTCCGCGTTCGAAGTGTCTAAGATCTGCTCCTGAAGACCTGCCGTACTGTCTTCAAATGAGATGTTGGTCTCGACAATGGACTTCGTGGCAGCGAATCCAGATGCAAAGACTACTGACGCAATGATGGCCCTCACGGCCCATTTGTTAGGGTCACCAACCATGTCCTCACCGTGCTGCACATACACTACAGCAAGCCGACCAACGTCGATTAGGGCATAAACCTTAGCGCACGATGCGTAATGTGGCATCAGGCCGCTATCGTACGCCATGATTCGATAATTGCAACCCAAGCCCCCTCTTCTCTCGTCCATCTGATTCGAGGGATTCTGTGTTCTGCAGTCTGCCACAGTGCTAAGAGTATACCACTCAGGATCGCTGGATGCATGATGGATGCAAATACGACCTCAATTTCTCCATGTTCACCAAAATTTCTGACATTCACTGCGCTGCACATGCTGTTGCGGGCGAGTCGTCTATTGATAGCTAGTTCCCAGTGCTCTGCCTCAGCGACCAGCAATTCATCGATGTGTTCTTCTAATTCATCGGAGATCGTCGTTGCAATCGTTGTCCAAACCCAGTTTCTTATTTCTTCGTCCAAACCGCTAGGCAATGGGAGGTCCCACTCACATCTTGAATCTGTAGGTGCCGCCGTTCCTTCCTCCTGAAGAGACTCTAGGACTGTGATGAGGGCGTCGAAGAAGCGGGATGGAAGGATGATGGACGGAATCTCTTCTAACATCATGACCCCTTCTGGAGTGATGCCTGCTCCGTGAATCAATTCGCTTTCAGGCCTTGAACCATTTACTCCTTCCGTGGGTACAGGCTCTTCTGGTTTGAAGAAGGGCCGGTCAGTGGCTTCGAGGATGATTTTGGCTCCATTGTCGCGGTCGTCTTCCCATCGCATTCTGTGATTGCATTCAGTTAATTGCTCAAAAGAAGCGGTCAGGGCACCAGCGAGTAGACTTGTTCGGACGAACCTCTTCGCACGAATTATTTTCTCATCGCCCTCACTGACTTTGGAAATTGAACCGATTCCTCGCAACTCATACTCTTCACTGATGAGGGCCACCCTTTTCTTCCACTTGCCGAATAGGCTGGATGGCCATTCGACTTCAGACCAACGATTGGCTTCTACTTCTGCCATGGCGTTAGCGTAGCGTCGGCCAAGAGGTCCGAAGGTGCGTTCAAGAGAGTCCTGTATACTTTCAAACATCTTCCTCTCAAAGATCACGATGGGTTTGTAACCATCTAATGTATCACCAAGTCGGCCATCATCCCTTGGAGTGAAGCGTGCGCCGAGTTTTGCCGACAGCTCTGCATCATGATGCCCCCCTGTTCCTTCAATCAGAGGCATGATTTCCCCTCTAGCTCCTGCGTCGCACAGCTCGTTTCTTGGAATCAGAATTGAGTGAACCGGAGACAACGGAACGAGATCTCCTGTAGGTCTGAGTCTTGTCACCCCTATGTTCTTCACCTTCTGCACGTCGAGAAAGGCGGCGCGGGATGAGAGCATTATTGATCCTCATGCCTTCACCCCCAAGCAAATTCTCCCAAACGTTGTCGTACTCGGAACTTGAGCGAGTCTGACGCTTCCACCAATTTTTCTGTAGCACACGGTCGCGGGCAGGTTTGGATGCCTGATATGAAACACGCTCACTGTTCATCTTCCGTCGATATTCCTTCGGATTCTCTTTTTTGAGTCTCCAAGTCAGCCATCCTGGATATCCAAGGTCATAGACTACGCCATTGATCGAGGCCC
>CAZMJD010000111.1:4633-5803 GCA_964566385.1 uncultured Candidatus Poseidoniales archaeon
GAGGTGGGTTCCAATAGGGATGTTATCCTTGCTGAGTTTGATCTTGTTACGACGCAGGTATCTCTCATAAGCGAGCATTGCCCCTTGGTCGCGATGCTTGATGATCTGACGTGATTGTACCTTTGCTCGGCGTAGATATACGAAGGCCGCGAACCCTATCCCTCCGAACATGGCACGCTGCTGATTGAATTCAGCACCCATCATGTAGTCATATCCGAAGGCAAGTGTGCCGAAGCCGACAAGAGCAAGGATGTACATCAGGATGCCCTTCGCTCTTCCCGGCTTGTACCGCGGGGGCATGACTGCATCAATTGCATCGCCTGAGGCGACCCATAGGTTGGCGGTCAGAGCTTCATCACGGCCTGATTTTAGTGCGAGGGCAGCCATCGGGTTCGAGGGGGCTTTGTCGATCCATCGCCGCTGACCCTTCCAATCTCCAACAGCCAATGATGATTCCAATTCATCTTCATGAGAATCATGGCCAAGAATGCCTGCAAGAGCGACAACACGTGGGTCGCTACCTGCCTTCTGTTCTAATTGCTGATAGATGTCCAAGGCTGAGAACAGTTCGCCTTCGTCGAGTAGGCAGAGTGCCACGGCAATGCGTGCTACGACTGAATCCGGCCGCTTGCGAACCATCTCTATGGCCACATCCATCGCCTCTTCATGACGGCGCTGGATGCGCAGCATCGCCACGGAGGAGATGTTCGCATGGAAACCAACGTTATCGTTGTGTGTCAACATCTGTTGACCGAGCAATGGGTCCCAGCGCTTCAGCCGGTTGTCAAGGTCCATGAGCAGATCGATGAGGCTGTTGTTCTCGTAATTGTACAGGTCATCTTCCTCTATATTCCCATTCCATGGATCTAACCATTCGATGATCAGGGCGAGCATTTCAGGCTCATCATAAGAATCATCTTGGAGTAGGTTCCTCAGGGCTTCTCTAGCTGCCTCAAGTCGACGGCCCGCCACAAGGGAGAGGCAGATGATCATGCGTGACTCATCATCATCGCCGCCCTGTTGGGCGAGTAGAGAACGAGCAGCTTCTGCAGCTTCTCCCCATAATCCTCGTCTGCCACATAGCAGCTTCCTTGCTCTGGTGCGTTGCATCCGGACAGTTGCTTCATAGCCTTCGATGTCATCGTTCAGTACTCTCGTCAAAGCATCGAG
>CAZMJD010000112.1:0-5689 GCA_964566385.1 uncultured Candidatus Poseidoniales archaeon
GGAGTGCAGATAATCTACAACATGGTTCTACTCCAGACCTTCCGGTCGATATTTCGGACCCCCCTAAAGCGATGATTTTCATAATCTCAGATGAGCCAATAGGGGGGCTGAACTACACGTCATGGTTCCTAAGGGAAGGCGAACTTACAGACCACTGGCGGGTTAAGGCGGCGATAGAAGGATTGCCGAAAGTCTTGATGATCACAGGAAATTTCAACGTCGGAGGGGGTGAAGATGACGCCACATTCAATTTTGAAGAACTCCAATCATTGAATGTCGCCCAAGCCATCATCGATTCTGCCATCATCGCCATCGTTGACATCGTCCTCTTATTGGGGAATGTCCTGAATGGAATACCGAGCATTGTGCTGGATCTTTCTACAGATGGTGAGCCTGGCACCATAACACTCGAATGTCTCGATTCTCTCTCATCTCAGGCCGTCCCAGCAGAGATTCGTTCATTCTTCGTAGCCCTTGGTTCAAGTGAACAGTTCATTCCGAATGGTCCTCACTTCGCTCTCGACCATGACCGAGGTCTTGATGCACTGATGCAGACACTCGACCGTTCGCCCCTGGTTCCCATTGGAGCGTCAGTCTCTATCGAGCGTTTCAGCAAGGCTAGTGATGAAACGACTGCTGATGGCGGTCGCATAACAAACATCGAATTCACAGAACCACAACCCTTCCGAGTCGTTCACGTCGACCATGATGGAGCAACGCTGAACGGTTCTACACAGCAACAACTGACCTTCTCGGCCTTACCCAGACAGATTGAATTCCAACAAACGTCCTCATCCTTATCCATTGAATTCTCGGAAGATATTGACGAATTGGAATACATCTGTGTGAATGGTGATCAGCACGATGTGCTCTTGATCGAAGATCTGCCTTCGCGATTCGATGTCGAGTTAGGCAATACAACACGATTCGTACCGAGTGAACCGATAGGAGCGATTTCAGCACTTGTGACCAACACAACACAACCCAACACAATGAATGGTGATCATGTTTTCCTCGAACGTTCCGAGGACGGAGAAGAGGTCACCCTCTCTGCCAGAATCTCCGGGCTAGATGGCATCATGATCACTGAAAGAAATGAGACGACATCACTTGGTACGGGTAACCGAACTGTAGCTGAACTGAATCTCTCTGAAGAGCGTACGTTCAATGCTGCTGTCATCGACAGGTATCGAACAGATCTCGATATACATGCTGGCTTGGAACTCTATGCGACTGTTCGGCCTCTGCCTCAAAATCTGGTTTTGACTCAGCCCATCGAACCAGATGGTGATGCTCTAATCGAGGCGCCTGATTTCACATCGGGTGGAGGTCTTGAAGGCATTACTGGAGGTCTGCTCGATATCGCAAATCTCGGACGTGCTCTCAATGATGTGCTCATTAGTATCGCAGATACAACAACAATGTCATCAACGCCGAATGAAAAATTCGGCGTTGATGTGGCCATCGACGCCACGACGTCATTCGATGTCATCTCGTCACTCCAAATGGGGACGGGAGTGGAAACATCGCCTGAATGGGTGCATGGCGCATCAGTACGCACAGTTGATGACATTGAAAATGGTGGAATGGGGTCCATTGAAGCCAAGATATTCCTGCCATCGCTTCCACCAGAGAGTCGAGTGCAGGTTGAATACGATAACACGAGTGGTGATCCTGAATGGTCTGTGAATGTCGAGCTTAAAGGATGGCAACCAGCGTATGAATTCTTCACGGTCGATGTTCAAGGCATCAACGAGGCAGATATTGAACTCAATGTCCAAGGACTCGATCCTGACATCATGGGAGACGTTGACATTGGCCTCATTTTCTCTCAGGATTTATCCCGAACAGTCCCTATCTTCAACGTCGAAATATCTGCGGATTTACCATCTGACATCGACTCAATTCATGCCCAACTTCTCGATAGGCAAGCAGGACAACGGTTCGAAGCGGTCATTGATCAAGTACCTAGTCGAGCGAAACTAACCGCTTCAATCGGAACGAGCATTGTTGTTGATCTCGACATACCTGTAGAGGCGAGGCCGGCGAATGGTGTGGCAGTAAATTCACTATATCTACAGATTCACCGCTTCGCTGTTGATAGATGGTGGCCGGCAACGGTCGTCATGCGAGATGTGCCAGCAGAGTTGTCGTTATCCACAGAACCATCACGTGAATTCGACATCACCGAATCACTCGCTTTCCAAGGCATTCCACGATTAGATTACATCGCCTGCGCCAGCCAGACAGCGCCATGTGAGGCAGAACAGCTCGATCTTTACATCTCAGCAACTGGAAGGGCTTTGGATCAACGCGGCGATTTGTTGTTCATTGCTGAAGACCTTGCGGCATATACGAAAATCACACCCACTGAAGATTGGGGGCTATCACTCATCACAACTGGAGATGGGCTCGGACGAATCTACATCAGGACACTTGACCTTCCAATCACACCTGGCGTGATGGTTGATTCAGTCGAAGTGGCAGCCGAGAACATCAGGACTGCAACGATTCATGTTCATGAGGTCGGCGGTCTATATCCGATTACAGTGGTTCAAAATGTAGATGGTGGGCGTATCGTCATGACAGCGGATACGAATGTATCCTATGGCAAGGCTTCGATACAAGGGGAAGCTGTCGCTGTTGATGCACAGTTTGCTGGACTGCTTCCAATAGGTTCCACATTTGGGTTGAATGGGTTCGCCTCGGACCTTGCTGTGGTCGGGGAACTCTCTGGTGGGCGTGTGACTTCTACACACGTCATCTTTGTCGACCCATTCGCTTCGGCGTTTGCAAGCATAGCTGCGACAATCATGTAGGTGCATCCATGACAAAAAAGACATCGAATGCATCTGAAACAGATGAAGAGATCGAATTCGTCGAAGTTGGAGGCCGGCTGATTGAGCGATCAACACTAGAACGTGCACGACGAGCGGCGATAACGGCAGCTGCAATCAGAGCCAAAGTGACCCCTAGGCGGATTGTAGCGGCCACGTTTGTGTTGTTGCTCATTCTCGCATCATTCGGAGCCGCTGTCTACTATCTGATCCCATATGATCGGACAAGGGTCGAGGTCGTCTTCTCTCAATCTGCAGCGGGTCACGTCGTACTCGCAGAGATTGTTAATGGAGGTTCTCGAAGCGTCGAGAACGTCGTAGTTGACCTCACATTCAGTCAAGCAAGCAATGACCTTGTGTTGAATTCAACAAGTGTCAACATCACGTTATTGACCGCCCATCAATCTGCATCAGGAGATGATTTAGAACTCCTCATTGAAGGTGTGAGTGGATGGGAATCCTATCTCGTCTCCGTCACCATTAGTTACATCGATGCCTCGGGCAATACCCACCATATCACTGAAGTGAAACAAGTGGGCGACTGGCAGTTGGAGAGTTGGAGTGTTGGAGATGGGCTACGATTGCTCATCTAAGGCACGTGACGGCGATTGAGTCAAAAGGGTTCGGAAGTGAGGGTAAGAGGATGAAGAGGGCGAGGGCGACATGCATCGTGCTGCTCGCGCTCCTCGGAGCAACTTCCAGTGCCGCTGCTGAAAACTCAGCGCATGAAATTCTGATGCAAGAACCACTGAACACTCAATCTGAAATGGGGTTCAATGTAGATCCTAACCTCATCAATGATCTTCATCCCATCGTGAAAGAAGGAGAATTGGTTCACGAACGGAACATGGAAGCATGGTCTCTCGCGGGTAGATGGACACCAGATGGATGGGATGCACGACCATTCATTGAAGATGAGAGTTCACAGTTCAGGCAAGATCTGCGAATGATTCTCGTTCCCAACTCATTTGGACTCAGTGAAGCAAGAATGATGATTGAGGACATTGTTGGGGCTCATGTCCTTGAATTCTTACCACCGAGTGGATTTCTCGTCCGGGTCGAATCATATGCACTACCTGAACTTGATACCCTGTTCAACGAATTCCCATCCCAAGGCGTTCCTATCGAAGTCCTGATCGACCCTGTTTTACTCGATCTAATGGAGGAGTATGAGGCAATTCCCGTGCGAATCGACGGTTGGCGCGACCAAGTGTATGAAGCACCTATGGATGAAATCATGTATGATGGATTCAAATGGACGTTAGATGGAGCTCTAGCAGGAATCAGTGTTCTCGATACCCCACACGAAGGACGACGTGATGTTCTACTCAATGCCAATCAGATTCAATACATTGCTGCGAATCCCACCGTCGCTTGGATACAGCCACAACCACAATTCGGATTTGGAAATAATCAAGCGACAGTCCACATGAAACTCAATTCCGTCAAAACCGCATTTCCAACGACGTTGAATGGTGCCGGCGAAACCATCGCTGTCGCCGATAGTGGTCTTGATGCTGATCATGGTGATTTTGGAAGCCGCGTGGTTGGTGTTGTTGATGCTTATGGGGATCGAGATACATCAGACAATCATGGAGGACATGGAACACACGTGGCCTGCAGTGCGGTAGGCGATGGAACACGTGGATCATATCCGGGCACTGCACCAGGTGCTGATCTATACTTCCAAGCCATGATGAGAAATTCAGATGGGCAATTGGTCGGGGGATCTGTGCATTCCTTGTTGACCGACGGATACAACTCAGGAGCTAGCATTCACACCAATAGTTGGGGGTCACATAACGTGTATGGAGCCTATACCTCCTCAAGCCAAGATGTCGATGCCAGAACTGGAACCTATGATTCAGTGTCGTCAGGATATCAAGGACTCGCAGTGCTCTTTGCTAACGGCAACGATGGTTCAACTTCGGGCACAGTTGGTGCTCCGGCGACTGCAAAGAATTCCATCTCGGTCGGAAGTCACCTCAACAGGGGGAATTGGGCTCCAGATTCTGTCGCTCAAACCTCCAGTAGAGGACCAACCGATGATGGGCGCATCAAGCCAGATATCACAGCTCCTGGAAGTCAGGTAAGATCCTGTAAGGCACAGGAAGCAACAGATACCAGTGGTTCATCATGGCAGAACACCTGGTACGTCGAATACAGCGGGACGAGTATGGCAACTCCACATGCTGCTGGAGCCTCGGCCTTGGTTCGACAATATCTGATGGATGTTGGAGGACGGCCATCACCGCAAGGGGCTCTCCTCAAGGCCATGTTGATTCTTGGAGCCAAGGATATGGGAACACAGGATATTCCGAACAACAATGAGGGATGGGGGAGAATCGATCTCGAACAGACTCTTGCCCCAGGAAATGGAAGATCGGTATGGGTCGATGATAGGTCGACACTTGGAGAAGGTGAATTCTCGGAGTACAAAGTCAGTGTGAAAGAAGCGAATAAGGAACTGAAGGCAGTGTTAGTGTGGTCGGATTACCGTTCTTCGACATCAGCGTCAAAGAATCTGGTCAACGATCTCGATTTGGAGGTCATCAAACCCGATGGAACAACACTTCTGGGGAATGTATTTCAGAATGGGCGCTCACAGACAGGAGGAAATGCGGACCGTACCAACAACGTTGAGGTCGTACTGGAAAAATATGCTGCTGTCGGGACATGGACCATTCGAGTGAGGAATCACGACAATCCTGGGCCGTACAATCAGAATTTCGCCGTTGCAATAGCTAGTTCAGGAGCCGAAGAGGTGCTTCCAGACCTACTGCCTGTTGAGGATTCGCTTGTCGTGACGGATAACATCCCTGAGAGGGGGATGCAGACTCAAATCCATGTTC
>CAZMJD010000113.1:0-5680 GCA_964566385.1 uncultured Candidatus Poseidoniales archaeon
GAAGTGGGATACATTCCACCGGCCATGCGAATTCGATGCGCGGTGGCTCATGTAGAACCGCGAGCTGGGATGCCTCTGTAGTGATGGCCGTGCACTCATTCTGTTGTTGCTGAGCGGTCTCAAAGGCGCGCAAGGCCTGAACAATAGGTGGTGGAATCAACATTTCTCCGCTTCGCCAAGCTTCCATTGCCAGTTCAGGCCTCATCCACCTGAATTCGGTCAATTCATCTCCGGCTTCGGGAAGTTCGAGTTCGTTGTTGACTAACAGAGTGAACCAGGTATTGTGGAATCTGAGTGGTGCGATAGGCGGCGTGAATCGTTCTCCGAACCACTGCAATCTTTCTCCATCTAGGCCATGCACGCTTGCAAGAAGTTCTGGAATAGCGCCTCGTTCGTCCATCAAGCGTTTGCGTAGTTTAGGACCGCAGGCTTGTACGCCATCTTTCAATGGGACCCATCCAACCTCCTCGATCATTTCACGCAGGCACGTGATACGTTGCAGTGCAACCTCATCGTTCCATTCGAGAAGATCTGCAGCTGCACGATCGCTTCGTGAGGATCCACCCCCTGGGAAGGCCCAGTATGATGCGAAGATAGGCATCGTCGCTGATCTCAGCCCGAGAAGGATCTCTATTTTTCCTTCTTCCATACGGGTGAGGATGACGGCTGAACTTTGTCGAAACTCCTGTGATGGGCGTGCCACCATCCCCTCGATAGGTTCCGACATGCTCCTGCGAGCAGCAGCGGGTTCATGAGGGCAGCCCTCCGAGCGCCTGATGTGAGTCGAGAGGACCCCTTGGCACCACTTTCCGAACACCTAGGAGAGGAGGAGGACCGCCGCCGGCGAAGGAACGCCATGCTACGCATCACGGCCTCATGGATCACCGCCATCATGCTCGTGAGTGCTCTGGTCCGGTCTCTGTTCGCAGCAGTGTGATGCTTCTGTGGACTGTTTCCTTCAAATAATCGAGATACTCCGCCAAACCTACAGCCCCTTAGTGTAGCGGTCCATCATATGGGACTCTGGATCCCATGACCTCGGTTCGAATCCGAGAGGGGCTACTCGACGCTTGGACGCTCCCTTAGGCCAGCGAGTATCTTGTCGAGTTTGGTCTTAGGTGGCCTCAACATCTCATCGCTCAGATCAACCAATGGGGTATCGGTCAGCCCAAGTGACTCGATCAGGGTCTCTTCGTCCAATCGATGATGCAGTAGGCCGGTGACATGTCGGCCTTCAGCAGCTGCATTGTGAAGTATAGCGAGTGCGGTTGTGGGGTCACTGGTGTCGTGCTCATCAGCAAGTGCCTCTAGACGTAGGACGGAGCCATCGTGTAACTCGACATCACGATATTCTCCAGGAGGGACCTCGACCTGCTCAGGTGCCGGACTGGGTGGAATGTATCCTATCGTGTGAAGTTCAGCTTCGTGCTGTTTGACATACTGATATGACCTAGTTGACCCTTCATTATTGTTGAAGGTCACACAAGGAGAGATCACATCGATGAGGGCGAATCCTCGATGAGAGAGTGCTGCTTGAATCAGACTTGTGAGACTCTTCTTCGATCCTGAGAAAGCACGGGCGATGAAGGTCCCATTGAGTTGAAGCGCCAAGGCACACAGGTCTATGGGTGGCATCTCATTCGATGGCCCCTTCTTCTTCTGTGACCCCTTCTCAGTGGTGGCAGAGTGCTGCCCTTTCGTCAGGCCATAGACTCCATTATTTTCTACGATGTAGACCATGTCGAGATTTCGCCGAATGGCGTGCAGAAATTGCCCAATTCCAATTGAGGCTGTGTCCCCATCTCCTGAGACTCCCAGTGCGACAAGTTCAGGATTGACGACGGAAGCTCCCGTTGTGACACTCGGCATACGCCCATGTACTGTATTGAATCCATGAGATGATGAAAGGAAGTAAGCGGGTGTTTTGGATGAACAGCCGATGCCTGACATTTTGGCGATACGCTGTGGCTCGATACCATTCTGCCAACACGCTTCAATGATGCAAGATGTGATCTGGTCGTGGCCACATCCTGGACAGAGAGTCGATGCTCCTCCTTGGTAATCTGTCTTCGGTAGGTCGATCATGTTCAATTTGATCGTTGTCATACGTTCACATCCTGTTCTTCCCATTTTGTCAATTCGGCAATCACCGCTTCTGCATAGAGATGTGCTCGTGGTGGAAAACCATCGGAGTAGGCAACAGAGTGTACGCGAGGGACGAGGTGGATGGGCAACTCCTTCCTCAGAATAGTATAGAGTTGTGCATCTCGATTGAGTTCAAGCACGATGACACGTTCGTGCCTCTCGACAAAGGCCTCGACCTCAGAGTGCAAGGGCAGAGCTCTGATGCGACATTGTGAGACCATACGGCCGGTCTCCTCGATGATGTCGTCAATCTCTTGGATGGTGTTCTCCAATGAACCAAAGAAGATGATGCCGACTTCCAACTCCTTTTCCTCACGTAGGATTGGGGCAGGCAATACATCACGGGCGCCGTCAATCTTGCGTTTCAGTCGTTCCATGTTGGCGCGATAGACCTCTGGTCGCTCGCTGTACACCCCGTCCTCATCTCGACCAGTTCCGCGGGTAAGGATCGGCTCAAGGCCAGAACCAGGTAAGGTTCTGTAGGGGATACCATCGCCATCGACATCGCGATAACGGCCATAGTTCTGCACCTTGTCGAGTGCTTCCTGCGATTGTATGACCTTTCCTCGATTAAGCGGTTCCTCTGGATAGGGTAGGTCTCGGGCCACCCATCGGTTCATTCCAAGGTCGAGGTCGGATAGACCAAAGACGATGGTCTGGTACATCTCAGCGTATTCAAGAGCTCGCCAAGCGAACTCAAAGCATTCTGCGATATCACCCGGTATCAACACGATATGCTGTGTATCTCCGTGACTGGCCTCATAGACGAGAGAGAGGTCGGCTTGCTGTGTTCGAGTCGGTAACCCCGTTGATGGTCCGACCCTGGCCACGTTCCAGATCACGCTCGGCACCTCAGCGAAGTAGGCGAGTCCGATGAACTCGGACATGAGTGAGATGCCAGGTCCACTGGTAGCTGTCATGGCGCGAGCTCCTGCCCAACCAGCTCCGATTACCATGCCGATGGCAGCTAGTTCATCCTCTGCCTGGATGACTGCAACAGTCTCGCCATCATCCACACCTCGCACCTCAGGAGCGTGATCGATGATGGATTCAGCGAGGGAGGATGAAGGCGTGATAGGATACCAACTGAGGAAGCTCAGTCCTCCGAACAGACTGCCTAGAGCCACGGCCTCATTGCCTTCCATCATGAAGATGTCCTCATCGACAGGCCTGCTCTCGATACTGAGATTGACATCCTCTGAGTGATTCTCTCGAATCCACTCTCGTCCGAGTTCAGCAGCCTCCTTGTTCAGGTCGATGGCTGAAGATTTCCCCTTGAACTGGAGAGTGATCGAATTCGAGAGTGCAGTGTGGCTTATGCCGATCAGTTCGGCGATGGCACCCACGTAGATCACATTTGCAAGCATACGGGCCAGTTTTGCATTGATGGTACGGGCCATTGTAGTCATAGGGATGGGTATCTGGATGACGTCATCTCTGTCCACAGGGAGTTTAACGTCAGTGTTGAAGATCACAACTGAGCCACTCTCTACCTCCTCAAGATCCTCCATCCATGTGGCTTTGTTCATGAGCACATGTATGTGTGTGTCATCGGCTGGTGCCTGATATCCTTGCTCACTCACCCGCACGAGGTACCAGGTAGGCAGACCCGAGATGTTCGATGGGAACATGTTCTTGCCACTTACATGAACACCCATCTCGAAGAGGGAACGGAGCAGTATGAGGTTAGCAGACTGGGATCCGGTACCATTAGCAGTAGCAATCCTGAATTGGAAATCATTGACACGCGTGGTCATAGCATCCCCGTGTGGGGTTCGTTATGGCGGACGTCTTTGATGCCTTCGCTTGGTCATGCAACTAGTAACGAGTTCCTTGCTTGTTGTTCATATGTGGATGGATTGATAACATCATCATTCGACGACGGCGTCGGATTGACGTGGCGAGTAAGGCAGACTCCTCCTCCGCGAAGGGCTCCAAATCAGCGAGCCGCGGTGTTGAAAGCCTCCTATCTAGCATTGAGAACCTCATCGAACTGGGGGAACACACCAAGGCCCTAGAACGGATGAAGTCAGCTGAATCTGAGTTCACCTTGGAACCAAGAGCCCACAAACTCGCTGGCGATGCTCGACTTGCTATTGCCCAGAATATTGAGGATGACAAGCCTGCTCTTCGCACTGAATTGCGCAAGGCGCGTGAACACTATCGTTTTGCGCTGAAGGTGGATCCGAAAACAGAAGGCGCCGAACGTGGCCTGAATCGCACCCTTTCTTTGTTCGATCGTCATGGGATCAGGGCATCTCGTATTCCTCGTCTCATCACCGATCAGACTCCCACTGTATGGGGTCTGATTCTGGCTCCAGTCCTGTTCATCGGCTTTCTCTGGTTCCTCGCCAATGTCGACTCGCTCGGTACGTGGTTCAGTTTCGGCGGAACTGCTGAGGAGGTGGATGACCGCAGTAGGGCGACCATGACCCTCTCCTACCAACCGGACTCTGGTTCACGGATCACTGCCACGGTGGTCATTGATCTGAATCCAAGTTCCTCGCCGATTCACGTTGACAATTTCGTGAAACTCGCAGACAGTGGCCAGTACAACAACACCATCTTCCATCGCATCATCGATAATTTCATGATCCAAGGCGGTGATTTCACGAATCGAGATGGAACAGGCGGTCACGCCGCTGAATGGTATGGATACTGCAATGGTAATGCCGTCCAGGAGGATGAGTGTACCTTGAGTGGCTATACGATTCCAGATGAAGCAGATAATGGACTTCTGCACGAGCCATGTACGATATCCATGGCCAAGACCAATGCTGCCCATACCGGTGGGAGTCAATTCTTCCTTATCCCCGAAGACAGCACGCCAAGCCACCTAGATGGCGTTCATACGGTCTTTGGGACCATCACCTCGGGTTGTGATGATGTCACAGCAATCAGTTCTGTGTCGACTGATGCAAACGACCGTCCTGATGCAGAGGTCCGTTTGGAATCAGTGGTCATCTCCTGAGAACTCTCTGGGTAGGTTGAAGGACGGCACCTCAGTGGCCAGACTAACGGTGCTGGCATGTCCAACGACCTACCATTCGGAGCGCTACAGGACTTTGAGGTGGCCGATGGTACTAGTGGGCGATTCGCAGCCCTTTCCTCTCTTGAGGAGGCCGGCCTCTGTACTTTGAATGACCTTCCATATTCGATCCGAGTCCTACTTGAAGCAGCTCTGCGCCGATGCGACGGCTTTCTGGTAACCGAAGATGATGTTCGCCGTATCGCAGCATGGTCCCCGAGCATGGTCCCTAAGGAGATACCATTCATGCCCAGCAGGGTCATTCTTCAGGATTTCACTGGCGTTCCCGCAGTGGTTGATATCGCCGCTCTGCGTGATGCCATGGTCGATCTTGGTGGAGATCCTGAGAAGGTGAACCCACAAGTCCCAGTCGACCTAGTCATCGATCATTCGGTGCAGGTCGACGTTTCGGGACTTTTTCCCGATGCCCATGAACGTAACCTAGAGATTGAATATGAACGGAATTTGGTGCGTTATCAATTTTTGATATGGGGTCAGCAGTCACTG
>CAZMJD010000114.1:0-5680 GCA_964566385.1 uncultured Candidatus Poseidoniales archaeon
GGTACACTTGATCCCGAGGCTAGCGGGGTTCTTCTTCTCATGATCGGGCCTGCCATGAGACTTACATCTCTGGTTCTCAAACATCCGAAGACATATGTTGCTGCGTTCAGATTCACCGGAGGTGTTCCTGAAGGAGTGGAGAGTCATCTTTCCTCATTCGTTGGCGAGACGTATAATGTTCCGACCGAGATCTCTGCAGTTAAGGTGCAGGTGAGGTCACGTCGAATCGAATCAATCGAGGTGAATAGCTCCATCGAAGATATTCTCCTTGCGACGATTGAATGTGAGGCAGGTACTTACATCAGGACCATTGCACGCGACCTTGGTCTGCTCACGGGGACTACGTGTAACCTCGTTGAACTACGCCGAACCCGTTCAGGGCGATTCTCTGAGAATGAGGCCATCACGCTGGAGGACCTGAAGGATGTCCTCAAAGCCTCAGCCAATGGGAAGCAGCAGGGTTTGAAACGAGTCATGCATCCGATTGCTAGCGTTCTTGAACATCTGCCTTCTGCAATCGTCAGAGAAAGTGCAGCAGAGCGCGTAGCCCATGGTTCCCCTCTGATGAGGCCAGGTGTTGTTGCCATCGAAGATTCCTCTCTTGAGGCTGAAACAGTGGTTCTTAGGACTCAAGATGGAACTCCAATTGCTTTAGCAGAATGGTGTATTCCTCCCGCGAAATGGGTCGAGATGTCGAACGGAGAGGTGTTCCAGCCAAGGACGGTGCTGGTTCAGGCCCGCCCACTCTCCAACTGAATTCACTCTTCGAACTCTTCGTATTCCCACTCCTCGGTGACGAGACGTATCTTCAGCACGGCCATGGTGAGGTCCTCAGCGGTCCGGCAACCGAGAGCATGCTATAATGGTTCTCGCCCTCATAACTCATTATTGCGCTGATTCAAGAGGTCAAGGCGCTTAGTCAACGTACTTTCCGAATACGATCTGGCCCCAATATCAGATAACATATCCCAATAAGCACTAGGACTCCTGTGATCACTAGGCCATACGTTGGAGCCTCAGAGTCTGCTTCGCTCGAGACGTTCATCGAAGTGCTCTCCGGCATGCTCGATAGTACGTTGAGAGATATCTGGGCCTGATTGTTCTGATCATCACTCTCTCGAATGTGGTCCAATTCATCAATGACGCAACTGATCGTCACCATTTCGTCCGATCCCGTTGCTTCCCACTCAAGAGAATGGGTCGTGGAGTTTCCGGCTCCCAGTAGCCCGAACATCGTTGCTCGACCGAGTGGCTGGTCGTTGACGGTGCAGGACAGCCAGAATTGTCGCGCATCAGCCTCACCAAGATTGGTGATGGTTGCTCGAATACTAATCAAATCGCCTTCCTGTGCGGTAGAGGGTGTCGAAATCAATTCACTGACAGTCAAATCAGGGCGTAGTGTTGCGTTCAAGCGAAAGGAAATATTGGATTGATGGGTTCCATCCGTCACGTTAAGGAAGACGTTTCCTTCAAACGGTGCTCCCGCTAGAATTGATACCAGTCCAGTCTCGCTAACGCTGACCCATTGCGAGGTTGATGTCCACGTAAGGTCGGCAAGAGCTGTGTCGATGTCAGAGATGGTGAGTTGCGCCTGCTTGAGGACTCCTACTTCCACATAGACCGTCGATGGCAAACCACTTCTTCCGACCAATGGGGGGTCGGCAACCTCTGAAATGACTACTCCTACGTCTAGGACGTCCGTGTTTCCAGAATCGTCTGTAGCAATGATGGTGATGACGGCCGAACCGGATGCTTCAGGCACTGGTTCGATGACAATCTCGGTTCCGCTGATAGTGGCTGAAACAACTGAAGGTTGGGAGCTGAGAACATTGTAGGAAAGTATCGCATCTCGGTCATCTGAACAACGCAGCGCCATGTCGAATTCCTTAGCAGCGCCATCTTCTAGAAGTGTGAGGTCTGCGATGTCCTCGCAGACAGGATCTTCGTCGATGTCGTATTCAAATCCCCCCGTGATCTCCACGGCTTCGACGAGTACTGAGAATGAGTTTGGGGACCCATCATCTGCCCATTGGAAGCGGGTTACGATTTCTATGACCATCTCCTCATCACTGAGTGCCCCTCCCGCGGGTCCTTGAACTTCAAATGCGCCTGCAGTGAACATTGTATGAACAACGGTTGCCCCGTCGATGACGATAGCTAGGGATGAGAGAGAGGTATCGATACCTGTGATGTCGCCTGACATCTGACCCCTAACCACAACCTTGGGTTCATTGAAGTCGACTCGAAGGCCGTCAAAGCAACCATCCAGCATCTCTAGCTGAAGTTCGATGGATTGGTCGGCCCCAAGGGATGCGTCTCTGGGAACAAGCTGCCATGAGTCCTCAGATCCTGCGACTCGCCACCGTAGGCTGGAATTTCCTTCTTCGTCAATCCAGATTCGGCCAACGTTCTGACCGGGTGGCAATTCGATGTGAGGGGAGTTCCAGATTGATGAGGTGGCGTTAACGTCTGCAGAAAGACCACATGGCTCAGCCACGAAACCGCTCCAAAGGCCGTGTTCAGGTTCAATATCGATCCACGGCAGCATGGGAAGTTCATGTGTCGTGGAGGTGCGGACGAATTCAACTCCATTAGCTATCTGTTGGTACGTGATCTGTAGTCCAAGAGCATCGAGTCGAAGTTCAGAGTCGTCTTGGCCCCCTTTTGAGGCATAGTCGACTGTGAAGGCAAGTGACCCCACGTCAATAGAGGTCAGACCAGTGACGTCGATCTGCATGCTCCAATAAGGGTTGTCAAGTGCATTGATTGGAGTCTCTGTATGGAACCACGTATGGAGCAACGCTGCCCCTCCAGTTCCATTGTCCATCAGCAGACGAACCTCATCGTCGGAGAGCCGAACAGGAACCTGCATCGAGAGGAAAACTCTCGCTTCAAGGATTGGTTTGCCTTCGAAACTCACTGTGTCGAAATCGGTAAGCACGATCTCAGGTCCGTTTGATGTGCTGTAGACCCCATCAGGCTCTCCTGTTGCAGATTCATGTCCAGATGTGGTGTTCACTCCAGACCACGCAGTCACGGTTCGGCTATTCACGGACCGATCGTGTTCGATTCTGAGCGAGTCGTTCTCAATCCATGCGCTAGAGTAGCGCAAAGGGTCGCTACCGTAGCCGTATGCGCCACTAACCGTCCACGCTCCATTTTCTGTGAATTTGCCGTCTGGGAATAGTTCGACTTGGCGTATGTCAAGCACTGTTTCGCCCTGCGTAGGCATCACAATACAGGCAGATGCCATCAGCATCGCCACTAGGGCCATACCGGTTCGCATGAGTTGAGTGAGTGCACTACTGGCCTTCAACCAAGCGGCCCTATGGACGCTCGATTGAAATAGCGCAGAGGGGTGGGAGCGCTGCGGCTGTGCTAGTGTAGATGGTTAACATACCAGACTGTGGATCTGGAGATCCCGGGTTCGATCCCCGGGCACGGCCCCATTCACACGCTCTCCTGTGGCTCTAAGCGAAGTATCAGGCACCATCCCCTAGGCTCATGATCCTCGATCGAGAGGACCTTCCCTCCTGTTCGTTCCAGCAGGGTCGGAATATCATGCAATGCTTCAGGATCATCAGTGAGTAACTTCAACTCAAGGGGTTCTGACAGGCCACGTATGACTCGGCGTGTTTCGATGACGGGAACTGGACAATAGGTGCCGAGCACGTCGAGTACCTGACTGTGTGGTGCAGCCATGGTGCACGCCAGGTCGCGTAACAGCGATGGATTCTTTGTATGTCGGCTCGCATCTGCAAAGAGATGAGTGAGTATGAAGCCCCGGCCGATGACTTGTCGGGCAGGGAGTTTCTTGATCTGGCTTGGCGATATCTGCGCATCCCCCTCATCCTACTCGTCGTTGAGGTCAGTTATCGTCTGCTCACATATCCTCGGAACACTCTAGGACTTCTCCAGGTGTCTGAGGCCTATATCTGGCATGGAATCAATCTGCTTGTGTTCGGTGCCGAATCTTCGACCATTGCCGAGCACCGGGGCTGGATGACTAAGGTGGTCCTCCATCACCCTTCCTTCCCTTCGGATCTGGGCCACACCCTTCCGCTATACGTCTCAGATGAATGTGCAGGGATGCATGAATTTGTGTTCTTTGCAGCCTTGGTGCTGATGTCTGATGGGGTGGATTTTCGCCGTAGGCTGAAGACTGTGATGTGGGCGGCTCCAGTGATCTTCGTGCTGAACATGATCCGCCTAGTCATGCTGTTTCCAGTTGCGCTTTACAGCTGTTCTGATGCTCCTGGTCAACCTTTGTGTGATATGGGTAAGTGGGAATTCCATAATTTCATTCTCAACACTGGAAGTATGATTGCCATTGTTGGGGTCTGGATGTTGTGGTTCATCTGGGCAGGTGGAACGAAAGGGACTCTTGAAAGAGCGATGGACACTGAGACCACAAAGACACGTCTCAGAATCAGAAACCCTTTGCCGGTTGGCACTTGGGTTGCCTTGGCTGTGGCTGGTGTCCTCTTTCTATGGGCTGGTCAACTCGCTTTTCTCGATGGGGATGGGATCGAGGCGCGTCAGGTTTCTGAAGACTGCATTGAGGGGGGAGTGATCTCAGCCGTCTGCTCTGATGCTCATAGGGCTGCGAGTGATATGGAATGGCGAGCTTGGTCCTTGACAGTCATCTCACTTGCTCTCATCCCTGCCAGTGTATTGGTGTATGAGAGCCCGTCCACGTCTGAAGATGAATGATTCAGATCTTCAGTCTCTCTACGAGGTCTGTCCGATGCTCGGTTGGAGGTTGACACCATTCACTTCACGCCCGCGTAGGCGTTCGATGACATATCGAATGAGGCCAACGTGTATGGTCACAATGCAACTTTCTTCCTCAAGGCTCTGTAGGTCCCCCACAGCAATCTCGTCGATGCGTGCGCTTCGTCGGATCAGATCGGTGAGCATTCCAGTATTGACTCCATGGTTGCGACCGATGTTGAGATGCAATCGGGCCATTCCCCATCCATCTGCAAATTCAGCATAGTCGTCTCGTTTGGGTATGGGCGGCTCGGTAACCTCGGGGACATCGAAATGAGTGAGCGTCGTGTGCAGGGTGGAGGCGATGATTTCCATTGCATTATGGTCTTGCCCTGTCAAGATGGTCCATGCCACTCCTTTGGCATCCATTCTCCCTGACCTTCCGATTCGATGAACAAACGTGTCTGCATCATGTGGTGGTTCAAGGTTGATGACTAGGTCGATATCATCGATATCAAGGCCGCGAGCAGCAACATCAGTTGCTACAAGAATATTTGCAGTTCCATTGCGCATGTCATCGAGTACCTTCTCTCTGACTGCCTGTGAATGGTCTCCGTGAATCCCTATGCACTCGATGCCACCTGCATTGAGCCGGGTGACGGCAAGATCGACACCCCGCTTGGTGTTTGAGAAGATGATGCAACGACTCTCGGGTGCATCCTTGAGGATGCAGCCCAGTGCCCACATCCTGTTTTCGTTTCCGGCCGAGACTTTGCGTAGTTCAACATCAGGGAGATCGATCTCAAGGTCATCCGAGAGAATCTGTTCAGGATTGTTCATTAATTCTATGACAAGATCGAGAATTTCTGCAGGGAACGTGGCACTGAACAACATGGTCTGCCGATCATGTCCGATCTCCTTCAAGATTCGATTAACATCTGGAAAGAAACCCATATCCAACATTCTG
>CAZMJD010000115.1:0-5672 GCA_964566385.1 uncultured Candidatus Poseidoniales archaeon
GACGCTCAAATTCATTTCCAGATTGAGCAAGATGAGCATGAACTGGCAATTGATAGGTAATGCTGCGTTTAGAGGAGTTGAATTCGCACTTGGACCTGGCGAAAGCATACTCACTGAGACCGGTTCGATGGCTTGGCATCAAGGGAATGTCACCGTCTCATCAAACATGAAAGGGGGAGTATTCACGTCACTTAAGAGGGCAGTTCTGCAAGGTGAATCATTCTTTCAGAACACATGGACTGGAGGAGAGGGAGGAGGACACATCACGCTTGTCTCCGGGTCCCCTGGAGAGATCATACCTATCGACATCACACCTCAGATTCCGCTGCATCTTGAGCGTGGAGCCTACTTAGCGAACACTGGCCAAGTAACGACCAATGCGAATTGGGATGGTTTCGGAGGCCTGTTCAAAGAAGGGCTGTTCGCCATCCGAGCCGAGGGCCAAGGAACGTTGTTCTTCAGTTCCTATGGGGGCATCGACTTGGTACAGGTCAACGGATCATACATCGTGGATAATGGGTACGCAGTTGCTTGGGACTCCAGCTTGACCCATCATGTGACTAGGACTGGTAAGAAGATTCGATCATTTCTGTTCGGAGATCAACTGATCACACGTTTCGATGGAGTCGGACGTTTGTGGATCCAGAACCGAAATCCGCAGAGCCTCGCCTCTTTCCTCCACCCATTCCGCCGAGTAAAGTCGAATAACTGAGTTTACTCCTCTTCGACAAGGCTGCCAAAATCGTCGGGCTGGAGGCGCCTGCGTCGTTCACGGCGCCATCGTTCATCTCCAGAGAGATAACGAAGTGCTGTAGTCGCGTCGATGAATGCACCGATGAGACGGTGGGCCTCACGAGACTGAGGTGTACCACGCAACACTACTCTTCTCAGGACATCACTGACTCCATCTAGGCGGTGTTCAGGGCCGGGCAACACCTCTCCAAAATTCCTCATTGCTTGGACAAGAGCGCGACGGAGTTCGGGCTCAAGAGATTCAAGTTTCACAGTGTGGTCCTGAATACCCTGATCCTTGGGATCGGGATCTGAAAGACGTGATGAATGGAATGCATGAAGAAAGAGAGTAACAGCATGACTCAGATTGAGAATAGGGTAGCCTTCCCAAGTCGCTAAGGTTGAAAGCATGTCACAAGAGGCCAATTCCCCTTGCGACAATCCTACACCTTCAGGCCCGAATACTAGGGCAACCTTCTCGCCAAGTCGGTTGGATGTCCTGCGGATTACTTCTTCAGGAGACATCAGTGATCGAAACACCACTCGTTCACCTGTTTCCCGCTTGCCGGATGTTCCAATCACCATCGAACAATCAGCCACCGCCTCATCCCACGTCAAAAAATTACGAGAAGAAGAAAGAACGGTACTAGCATGTTTCGCCCTCTTTCGAACCTCATCGCTGCCAATATCACATTTAGAGGCGACAAGGCGCAGGTCGTTGTAACCAAAATTCAACATGCTTCTGGCGATGGCACCAATGTTTCCTGGCACCTCTGGTCGGACAAGAACGACACAAAGATCCACACCCGAAGAAGGGAGAGGAAGATTGGCACGCTCACCCATCAAGTCCAGCCTCAATCTCCGGCACGATGTTGGGAGGAATGGATTGATACAAGAAAGAGATGAAACCACCTCCGTCCCGATCGGGCATGACGATGGAACATCGTTTGTAGCCTCGGTCACTCAATCCCTTCATCACACGCCGGAGGTGCTCGGCATCAGAATGTCGGAGCACAGGGGGGTCGCACGAACCGTCCAGAATGACGGGTGTGACCGGCATGGCATCAGAACCTGCGCTTCTTCAATCGAGTGACGTAGCCAGCGATCCAGTTCCTCATTTTCTTTGTTGAATGGCTCATGTCTGCGAGTTCTTCGACCTTGATTTTGTTGTGATCAAAATCGGTCGTGAACTCATCGGGGTGCTCGGCAATCAATGCCTTGGCGCGCAGTTTGATGAAAGAAGGTCGTATGTTCCCGATAATCAGTCCTCCAGTGATTCTTCAGCATCCTCAAATTCGTCCTCAATCTCTGTCACTTCTTCTGTGAACGTGGATTCAAGCGCATCTTCTTCGAGCTTGACTTCGATGGGAATGTCCTTGACGCCATGGTCAGTGATACGCAGACGTATCCTGCGAGGTGGTTTCTCCATACCTCGTGCCCATACAACCTCATTGACCCTCGGATCGATCCATATTTCCTCTCCAGAACGGACTTTCATGTGACGTGCAGTGAACTCACGGATGATGCGCATGGCTTTGTTAGCGCGACGATGACGAGACGTTTTCCATGCCCCGCGCAGAGGCACTGTGAAAACCATGGACCTCGCGTGTTCACCATCCATGACATCACCTTTGTAGTTTGGACCGGCGCCACTGGTGTCGCTTATTGTGTGAATTCATTCTTCGGTTCGTCTTCATCACGACCCATACAGGAACCCGACGATTCGTCTTACCTACCTTGAGCAAGCGACGTTTCTTTGGACCTGGTTTACGGCTTGACATCTCAAAGCCTCCTGATAGTGGTGTCTCGGCCCCGCTTCGCTGAAGATTCCAATTGCACAACAAGTCGCTTGATGGTGGCTTCAGTTACGGGAGTCCGCATGACACCTTCCCTAATCCGATCGATGATGATCTGACGAATTCTTGCTGCAAATTCAGGCCTTGCCAATTCGATAGCGGCAACACGCTGCCTAGCATCGGCCTCCATGAGACCTCGGAGAATAATACGGGATTCTTCCTCGCGAAGGGCCTCAGTCTCGGCAGCTGCTTGCTCATGCGCTGCAGCTTCAACCTGGCCTTGAAGTTCGGCGAGGCGTTGTTCACGTAATCGAGCAAGAACCGGGTCGTCCTCGGAAATGTGCTCAGATGTCATCATACCACCACCCTCCATCCATCAGTACAAGGCCATCCTAGGATTGTCCTCAATCATACGGTTCTTGATGTCATGAGCCATATTGTCCAACAAGGAATGACCTGTCGAGGTGACTACTCGGCCAAGGCCAATCTCAGTACCCGGCCTCTGAATGGATTCAATCAAAGATTCCTCCTCAAGTTGTTGGAGAATTGTCCGTATGATCTTACGAGAACCTCTTCGAGAGTGGCTTGGTCTGGCCGATGAGTCACTACGTCCTCCAAATTCACTTGCAAGGTGGTTCACACCTATCGGACCTTTCAGAGCAATCTTTCGAAGGATTGCTGCAGCTCGGATCGACCACCAATCTGGGTTCTCGGGAACCTTTTCACGATGTACGCCGGTTTTGACAAAACCAGCCCACTCAGGCATGGACATAGCGGGACTAGTGCGTAGGTTCTCTGCTATCTTCGCTATGAGAGCATCAGCGGGAACGTCACGAACCGTCGTCATACTCTCCACCGAGCATCCGTGCGACCGAAGGCGGGTATTTCAACGTACAGGTCGCCGTATGGCAAGTGACGGACCCTTTGAAAGGGAGGGAGCACAGGACCTGATGTGCGACGGGCGCTGGCGCAGAACCCCAATCTTCTGCGCACCCTCATCAGCATGCTCCTGTTACTGATCCTGTTACTCGGCTATGCAGTGTGGTCAGCGACTGTCTCGACCGATTATTACGTGTACACCATGTCAAACGAGGGGGAGAATGTAGAGGCACAGGAGGTTGAGACAAGTGATCCCACGATAAGAGAATGGATCTTCATCACAAATGGTTCACTCACTTGGATCAACATCAGTGCCAGTGGGCTTCCTACAGATGCCATTCTAAGCCTGACACTTGCAGAAGGTGAATTCTACAGCCATCCGGATCTTGGCAACCCAGATGCCATTGGTTTCAATTGCCGAGAACCGAATGAGATGTTTGAACTCATCACAACCTGTCAAGCACGACAAACTCACACAGTGAGCCAAGCAGGTACGGAAAATGTGACACTCAGGGCCCTCGTTTCTGTAGAGCTCCCCCTCTCTGGCAAAGGGACCACAAATGAGGAAACAGAAAATGATGCTAGACTGCACGCCAATGAACTGATCGAGCGGGCAAACGAACAGAGAACATGGACAGTGAGAGTCCACTCTGAGAACGAGAATTTCACTGTCGCCGACATCTCCGCTGAGGTCGTCGTGCAGAATCTCACCTCAATAGAATTGTTTGCACTCGATCCTGGAAGAGAGATGGCAT
Organism: uncultured Candidatus Poseidoniales archaeon; assembly: GCA_964566385.1. Classification (GTDB taxonomy): domain Archaea; phylum Thermoplasmatota; class Poseidoniia; order Poseidoniales; family CAYMED01; genus CAYMED01. The sequence continues at coordinate 4,163 of CAZMJD010000115.1, forward strand.
GGTCCATGGCAGCGGTCATCGGTTGCTTTGCAGTAGCCTTGACGCCTGCATTCGGGGTCTACCTAGCGACTGTAGCGCGAGAGAGAGTTATCACGAAGGATTTGATTCTACGCGAGATAGAAGGCGTTTCGGATTCTACTGAGGAAGCATGAACAGGATGATGCGAACCGTCAAGATGGTGGGCTTCGTTTGCATCACATGAGGCGGGGCTTGGCACTGGTAGCACTGCTCCTCCTCACCACCACTCTAGCTTGCCTTCCAGTCCATGCCAATCAGGGACACACGTCCACATCTGGAAGAGTGAATCACGTTGACCTTGTGCCGCGCACGGTAGGTTGGAATTATCCTAGCACTGGGGATGTTCGAACCTATGGGCTCGTTTCGCCGATTCCTATCGAGAGCATGGGTAAAGGAATCGAGTTGGCAGCAGTTGAAGGGATGCGTGATGTTCAGATGCGCCTCACAATCACAGTGGAGAACATGGGGGACATCACAGCAGTGGGAGCTAATGTCACAGTCGATGTTATCCACAACGAGTACATTGATTTCATCATCGCATCCGCAAATCAGACACTCCCAGATATCGCCCCAAGCTCTAACGGGTCGTTCACCTGGGAGTTCACACCGACGTACAGCGGAACACATACATTGCGGATCTCTGTTGACCACCCCTCCGAGGGCAATCCCAATGACAATATCGGAACCATCAATATGAGGATTGGATCATATCACACGGGATTTCCAAACAATGCTGGATGGACCCTGCCCGGTGCTTCAGGTTGGTCCTTCGATTCGGCAAGTGGATTATACGATCCGAGCACAGGCATCGGCTCAACGACCTGCATAGCTATTGGAGCAGGTTCATCAGGAAGTGGGCAGAATCCTACTGGGTCCTACGCCCCAAATCTCAACACCTCTGCCGTGTCACCTCCACTCGATCTACCGACTCCCCATCCTTCGCCGAATGAACCAGTAGGTCTGGCATTCATCTACTCTGGAATGGTTGCGGATACCGACCACGTCATCATCGAAATCCTTGGCCCGAATGGGGCATGGCACCCCATCAGTGGAAGTCTTCAAGCACTCTCAGGAACCACCAGTTGGTCCATCACATCATCGACCATCAATGGTGCATCGATCAATTTACTTCCCATCGATCCAGCTAAAGTCCATGAAGCAATGCAAATGCGCTTTCGCTTTGTTTCAGACTCATCGGGGGAAGACATCGGCATGTACTTCGATGAACTCGTAGTCCTTACTGAAGAGAAAGCACGATTCACTGAATACGGCTTCACGTTCGATACAGTCAGCAATAGCAGTGCCGAACCAGGCGGGGTCGCTCAGAGTACATTCCAGATTCGTAACACCGGAAACCTCACTGAGACCTTCTTGCCAACGGTAACAGGACTCCCGAATGATTGGCAATCTTCAGTCCATTTCGCAGACAGCGGAATGAAGATACCTGCTGCTGGGATTACACTCGCTCCTGATGAGCAGGCGAACATCTCTG
>CAZMJD010000116.1:0-5648 GCA_964566385.1 uncultured Candidatus Poseidoniales archaeon
CATTGCGAGTTGTTGAGGGACGTCAGTTGCACCTGCAAGTCGTTCAATAGCGATCGCAAAAAGTGCGTCACCGGCATTCAAAGCGGTGGCTACATCGAATTCAACATGCACAGAAGGCCTACCGCGCCTTAGCGGATCATCATCCATGATATCATCATGGATGAGAGTGAAATTGTGAATCAGTTCCAAGGTGGCGCCAAGTTCCACATGCCCATTATGAGCGCCGCCAGTTGCATTCCCAACAAGCCAAGGAATCGTGGCCCGTAGCCGCTTACCTCCGGCTTCTAACAAATGACGCATGGCCAAGTTCAACCGAGGTTGATTGACTTGATCGACTGCAGATTTCATGATCACTTCGGCCCGTTGTCGTGGTTCATCAAGAATCTCGTGAACATCTTCAATGTGAATCAATTCACTCTCTCCTTAGATGATCCACCCAAGATGCCAGATCGCCTGTGACCATTGCTTCAACATCAGTGAGATCTGCCAGAGTTCGAGCACCAAGAAGGAACATGCCCGTAGCAAATTCGTCGATGATCCCCTCTAGTTCTTGGACGACTGCATCTACCGAGGTATCGGCAGCTCGAAGCAAGCGACGGGCAAAACCTCCTGCTTGAGCACCAAGCACAATCGCCCTGAGCAGATCAAGGCCGTGCCTCAAACCCCCGGTCGCAATAATCGGCACGTCAGCCGGCGCGCACGCAACACACGCAGGCGTTGGAAGACCCCAATCCCAGTACAATTCACCCAAGGCAGCCTTCTGAGTGAAACCGCCTGCTACAGCGCGATGATGTTCGACGGCAGACCATGAAGTTCCCGACAACCCGCCGACATCAACTGCCGACACACCTGCCTCAACAAGACGAGAAATTGCGGAAGGATGGATTCCTGCACCCGTCTCCTTTGCAACAACAGGATACTTCGAAGCAACCTCAGCGATGAGACTTAATGCACCTTTGGCATACACATCGCCTTCTGGCTGCACTGCTTCTTGGAGAAAATTCAGATGGAGGCAACAAGCATCTGCGCCGACCATCTCCATAGCTCGACCGATAGTCTCAACGGACATCGCTGGACGTCCACCTTGAGGTAGTAGTTGTGGAACTCCAACATTTCCAAACATCAGTGGGACCCCTTTGTCCTTGACAACTTCGTAACTCCATTCCCATTCTGGCTTCTCAAGAGCAGGGCGCTGCGAGCCCACACCCATAGCAACGCCCACGATACCTGCTGCTTCAGCGAGGCGGGCGTTGATCGAGGCCCCCGAATCGCAACCACCGGTCATGCCCGAGATGAGTAAAGGTGCTCTCAAAGTGCAACCGAGTAGAGTAGTGGAGGTGTCGATATCGGGGCGATCGATCTCGGGAAGTGGTTCGTGAACGAATCGAACATCGTCCCACCAGTTGACGGAACTGGAAACTTCAGCATCTAGGCAGAGGTCGATATGAGCTCGCTTGCGGGCCTCAATGTCGTCAGGTACAGTGCCACCCACACGGACGCCTCTGCCTCCCCCCATTTCAAACCGAGGGCGGTTCAGCACTCACCAAAGTGCCCTTCACCTTCTTACCAAGAATCGCAGCAGTTAGTCGATTAGCACGCCTTCCATTGACAAAAGTTACAGGCATCTGAGATGAAATCATGCAGGCGATCTCGATTTTTGCTCCCATGCCCCCCGTGACGTCATGGTCTTCATCGACTGAGACATTGCTGACGTCACCGGGTGCAAACCAATCAATGAGAACCGCATCTGGATGCTCAGGAGGTCTTGTCATAAGACCATCTACGTCATCAAGAGCGAAGACTGCATGGCTCATTGAACCGGTTCCTGCGAATAACCACATCAGTTGATCCCCTGAAAGAATTCCAAATTGTGCAGAACCATGCCGTTCGACTACGTCACCTTGAGTCATCACCACTTGTGAATCGAGATCAGGAGGAGTCCACTCAGCCTCTCCGGTCTCAGTCAATCTGACGTATTCTCGAGCTGGAATAAATTGGACATCCAGACCATATTTGGCCAATTGAGAAATTACTGCATCACTCAATTCAGCAAGATCAGAGCGAACGTCATGCACACCTTGCATCTGGTCGGCGGCAGATTCCCCCCAAGGTGTCACCGGCTCCGGGCTCCATCCAGGTAGATATCCCTCATTCAACCGAAGATGGCGTGCAAGGGAATGGCCGTAACTGCCTGCACCTAGGACGAGGAGGATTTCGACTCCATCCTTTGCCGCTTCGACAACAGCCCGAACTGACTGGTTCAGCGAGTCATGGTCAAGAGTCTTGTAAGTGCGTTTATCGGTGAGCAGAGCGCCTCCAAGCTTGACGAGTGCACGGGCGGTCACAACCTGACGACGCGGTGAATCCATAAGAGACGTGCTCCCACCGTGACCATGGCACAGGAACCATCACTGGATGTCTTCCGGCGCTGGCTACAACGGGAAATCGAAAAAGCTGAAGGTGACAACGACCATGATCACTCAGAACGACGACTCGTCGAACTTGAAGCGGCACTCCTCCTTGCTATCTCATTCGACCGTGAGTTCAATCAACGAGCCGAAGCAGGAATTCAACCAACAAAACAGGTGCCCACTGTAAGATTGATTCAACGAGCCCCCGAGCCCGGAGTCGAAAAAGACGCAAAAAAACCCATGGATGTGAATGCGTGTCAATCGTGCGAAGAGCCCATGGAAGCAGATCTGGATTTCTGTGCCAAGTGTGGGGCTACCCGCCAGAAGTGATCACTCTTCTTCGGTTGCTACTGCAGCGCGAGCATCCTCATAGCGCCCATCTTCATCACTAACGATGCTGATGTAAGCAGGAGGAACCTCCTCGACAAGAATGACACGATGACCTGCACGATAGAACGTGTACCCATCTGCCACGGCACGTATGCAATCCACTTCGAGAATCACAGGTTGATCATGATGGATTGAACCTGCTTCCCAAGCACCTTCAAAGGTTCGTGAAAGGTGAACGTGGCGCCTATCACCAGGGAGGAGGCCTATGCCCAGGACCTCATCCTCCATTCCCCTCTCGACGGGAAAGAACGCCACGTCGGGGAGATCATCGGTCGGCAAGTCCAACTCGATATCTACGCTGTGGGCATAAGTCGCTCGGACCATACCACCTTTGAATTCGTAACGACCCTTTTCATCCACTTCAGTGATGGCTTGGAAATGATGCTGCCTGATCCAGTGCATACGTCGATTCTTATTCTGCACAGCAACTGCAAAATCATTCATGTTCACCCAGCCATTCAAGTCCATCTCAAGGCCGAACTTCTCGGGTGCATGTCTGAGAACGAGGGCCATGATTCTGCCAAGACGCTCGGCCTCTCGATCGGACATGATGAATTTACCTTCTTCGTTTGTAGTGGGGCAGTTCGAGCCTCTGAAGAAACCGTGGCTACTCTTACGAATCATGCCCGTCCGAACGGCCCGGGTGCTTTGAATCCGACGGGGATACCATAATGTGTGCAAGTTCATCCTCACGCCTATGGCGCGCAGAGGAGTGCGAGAGTCCGTGGAGCGCGTTGGTGTCAGTGAGGAAGGCGATTGCCCTCGATGTGGAGGTGAAACCGACACCTCATCCATGACAGGATACTTGAGTTGTCTGCGGTGTGGATACGAATTCGCCGACCCTTCGCACGTGTCAGCACGGGGCACCCCCAGTCGACGATCGATTGACGATGACAGTCAGGATTTAGACCGATTTCGGCAAGAACTCTCGCAGGGTGAATGGAAGAGTGTTCTAGGCGTCAATCAAGACATCTCTTCAGAGCAAGCGGCCAGCCTAAAGCGGCTCGAATCGAAGTGGATGGATGGGATGAAAGGCCACTTCAACGTTGCAGCAGAGGAGCGTAAGCCACTGATGATCGCCTTTGATGACGATGATAATGTAGAAGACACCGTCGTTGGTTCAGTGACCTTACTCACCAATGATTTTGATGGTGGTGAAGAAGTACGGTTGGAATACCCAGGCATTGGCACTGAATTCTACCACCTCGAAGAGGACTCGCCTCAAGGCTGGCGGCGAGGAGTCTCGGCAGAAGATACCGCTCGTTCCATCGCCTTCATCATCAACAAGCATTCGAAACTCGTTTACTCTCACAGCGTTGGGCCACAGATTCTATTCGAATTACGTGATGAGAGTCTTGACGTAGATTCACTCGTGATCTTTGTCGACGACCCCGGTGGCCAGGACATGGTTGCTGAGAAGGGAGGAGTTTCGCTCGACCCGCGTGATGTTCACAGGTTAGATGATTTCAAGACCGCTGTTGAGATTGTTCTTGCAGACGGCGTCATCACGCCATCGGAGGATCAACTCCTGTATGCCATGCGTGATCAGCTTGGAATAAGCGACCAAGACTACATCCGCATCGTTGTGGGATTATTCGGCGAAGACGTTCTCAAAGAATGCTATAACTGCGGGGGAGGCGCTCAATTGTTCACTGAACATCTTGCCTGGCACTGTGATGGTTGTCAGACATGGACATGACACCAGCAGATTGCGTGGATGTGTATATATACGGACTGCATAAGGAGCGAAGATATGGCAGATGATACACTCTACATCGGAGTCGACTTAGGTACATTCCGTTCCGTGCTTTTGACGAGCGAAGGACAGGAAGAGATCGTCCTGACCGTCGTGGGAACACCAAAAGATACGATTGCCCGGAACTTCCTCCGTGCAGACTGTCTATTCGGCGAGGAGGCTCTGAGAAACCGGTTAGCCCTCGACCTCTACCGCCCTCTGGAACACGGCGTCATCAAGGACACTATGGAGGACAAACAGCACATTGCTTCCTTCATTCAATACATCATCTCACTCGCTAATCCCGATGATTATGACCGTGTTGTCGCAGTGATCGGCGCACCAGCCGAAGCATCTCACGTTGACAAGACTGCAATTTTCTCCGCAGCCTCAGGGGCCGTCAATGCATGCATGATTATTTCTGAACCCTTTGCCGTCGCATATGCTCTCGATCGTATCGAAAACTCAGTTGTCATTGACATAGGTGCCGGAACTGCTGACATGTGCCGCGTCTATGGAACAATACCCGGACCAGAGGACCAGATGCACAACAGTTACGCTGGAGACCATGTAGACAGAATGCTGATCGATGCCATCGCTGCGAAATATGCTGGCAGTCAAGTCACCAAAGACATGGCCCGTCGATGGAAGGAGGAACATGGTTTTGTCACGGGCCATGAGCCCGAGCAGCCCGTCATCGTCGATTTCTCAGTCGAAGGAAAGGCCATGTCACTCGACATCACCGACTGCATAGCAGCCGCTTGCGATTCAATCGTTGAACCGATTATTGGTGGAGTAAAAGCGCTGATTGCTGACTCAAATCCAGAGTATCAGAAGAAATTCCGAACCAACATGATTGTCGGCGGAGGAGGAAGTGGAATCAGAGGACTTGGAGAGGCCTTCAGCATTCGACTCCAAGAACTCGGCAACGTTGAGGTGCACACTGTCGAGGACTCTGTCAGGCTTGGAGCAATAGGGGGACTGAGACTTGGGCAAGAAGTGCCCGAGGAGTACTGGAAGAACCTCACATTCTCAGAAGGTTGAGTCATTCAGACTCCATCGATACCAATGCCCCTGAACATACTGGGCATCTGTCGTTAGGCCCTAGGTTG
>CAZMJD010000117.1:0-2380 GCA_964566385.1 uncultured Candidatus Poseidoniales archaeon
CGTCATCATTGGCGTCGTCTTCTTCTTCGTCATCATTGTCTTCTTCTTCTTCTTCGTCATCATTGTCTTCTTCTTCGTCCTCGATTTCTTCTTCATCATCTTCTTCATCTGATGAATCCGTTTCTTCTTCATCTACGTTTTCGGTCTTTTCAGTGACAACGCTCTGGTCGTCGTCAGACTCGGGACGTTTGCGACGGAAACGAAGATGCCAAGCCATAACTTGTTTGCGCAGATAGATGGTTCCTCCGATAGCGAATAGAACCAAGAGGAGGAGAATCAAAGATTCAATATTCAAGCCGCCTGGTGATGTGGTATCTCCCTCAACTAAGCCCAGTGTCTTGCCAATAAATCTCCAAAATATCAGAGTTAATCTCTCTCCTTCCGTAGAAGCCCCGAATGGGATCAGGCCGATGAACCAATTCGCCAGAACAACAAGTAACGCTATTCCTTCAATAACAAACAGGATAGGGAATAGATTGGCCCTATTTTTGAGCAACCACCGCTGCCTCGGTGTGGGCCTGTCTTCGTCGTTTGAAGTTTGGACGGTCTCATCTCTCTCTTCCTGCTCAGGTTCATCCTTCTCTTCTTCGTCACCATCTTCTTCGTCATCTAACTCCTTGCCGGCCTCTTCTTCGTCAGCGTCGTCAGCTTCTCCCTCCGACTCATCACCGTCATCTTCCTCTTCGTCATCGACTTCCTTCTGGTCCGACTCCTCTTCATTCGATTCTTCGTCGTCAGTTTCCTCTTCATCCGATTCTTCATGGTCAGTTTCTTCTTTGTCCGAGTCTACCTCGCCATCGTCCTCTTCGTTAGACCCTTCGTCATCAGATTTCTTCTCTTCTTTGCCAGAATCTTCGCCATCATTTTGGTCACTGTCGTCAGAATCCTGTTCCTTGGTCAACTCTTTGTCGTCAGATTCCTCGTTCTCCTCCTCATCATTTTTCTCATCGCCAAGTCCGAGTGCGTTCTCTAATTCTCCAAGGTCAATGACGCCATTCTTGTCAGCATCGACATGTTCGATCAGTCTGTCAATCTGTGCAGGTGGCAAGTCAGCGAGTTTCAGGTTAAGTAGACCCTCGCGTAACTCACTAGCATCGATGTCTCCTGAGTCATCTGTATCGAATTTTCCAAAGAGTGATTGAACTGTGACCTCATTTGCTCGCATCCAATCTGCAAGAATTTCAATGACATTGTCAGCAACAAACTGGGCGTTGCAGTTTGGACAGAACTTGGCGTCTAAAGGGACGACTGCTCCACAAGCACCGCATTCCCCAAGTCGGTCATCGACCTCATGCCCTGAGAATTTCACGCCGCAGGACCCACATTCTTTGGAATCGATGGGAATCATCGTGCTACAACGGCCACATTCGGCCAACTGCTCCGTGTTCTCAGGTCCCTCTACGGGTTCTTCATCATCGGCCATGACACCAAGAGTGCCATTTGTTGTATAATATTTCAGCGAAAGTCTCGTTGAGATGGCAACCTTTGAGCGATGAATCTCACTCTCACCCCTGTGAGGGATGTAATTAGCCTCTTTGGGACGGCCGTCTCGATACCTAGGAACGACGACCGTATTGCCTCAATGCTTGAATTAGAACGACGAGCGCATCTAGAGGGGCTTCGCCTTGTTGTTCTCTCTCGTCGACCTCCTCAAGAACTACATTCTTTGTTGAGCCATGATTCAACCGAGGTTCACTGGCTCTCTGAAATGGACGTTGAGAATGCCATGCCAATGGAGTTGGAAATCGTGCTGGCCAGGATGCTGCACCTTGGTCAAGAGTGCCCCACTATCGTGTGGCTTGAAGGGATTGAGTCCCTTGCTGTCCGTGGAGGAAATGAGCGATTTCTGACATTTATGCGGAAGTTGAGTGATGAAATTACAGATGTTGAGATTCTTGTTGTACTCTATTTTGATGATGATGCGTTCAAGGATACCGTTGCAGCCCAACTTCGTCGTGAAGCTCCTCCATATTCTGTGATAGGTACGCGCGATGAAAGGATCAAGACTGAGACTGTAGATGGGAGTGAAAGCACAGGAGGATTCCTGCCCGAATTGGTTGAGCCACCGCTTCATGTGTTAACGAGATTATCTGTATTCAGTCCCCAGATACTGAAGGAGCGTATCCTAGCGTGGCGGAGCATGGGTATCGATACCACTGAGGTCGAACCGTTTCTGCACGCACCTGCAGACGAGATGGAGGCGGGGGTCCGTCGAATCGAATCAAAGATTGAGATGGCGGTTGAACTTGATCGTCGAGTCGACATACTTGAGCAACTTGGAGAAGCCAAGATGTCTGCAATCATGAGATTCAGAATCAGACAACTGACGGGTCTGGATGAGATCACTGAACAGATCGATAGGATTCTGCAGTCGAAGACG
>CAZMJD010000117.1:2390-5645 GCA_964566385.1 uncultured Candidatus Poseidoniales archaeon
GCCCTTCAAGGTAGAACGGACTCCAGTGAACCTGAAAGCAACGCTCTAGCGAGTTCATTGATGGCGTCTGACAGTGATACATCAGATCGAGTTACAGGGGCATGATGGCGAATAACATCTAGAATCTGTTGCAAAGGTGCTGGAACCTGTACACCTTGCATGTCGAGTGCTTTGCTTCCCGTCATCAATTCAACTGCAACAATTCCTGCGAGTTTTGATACACCTGCATGTGCCTTCCATCCAGCAGTGGCAGCATTTGATACATGGTCTTCCTGCCCACCAGATGTTGGAGTAGAATGGATAGAAGCTGGTGCGGCATGTATCTGAAGTTCTGATAGTGCCGCAGCAGCGACGTAATGAGGAATCATCATGCCCGATTCCAAGCCGGGCTGTTCGGTGAGGAAGGAAGGAAGCCCAGTGGAATTTTCTGTAAGAATAAGGTCAGTTCTCCGTTCACTGATTGAACCAAGTTCAGCAATGGCAATGGCAACCTGATCAAGGACGATGCCGATCGGTTCTCCGTGAAAGTGGCCTCCTGAGACAATTCGTTCACCATCTTCTGTTGTAATGACTAGGGGGTTATCTGTAGCTGAATTCAGGTCATCAATTGCTACCTCTTTCAGTCGGTTGAAGGCTGAACGACATGCCCCATGAACTTGGGGTGCGCAACGAATCGAATATGGATCTTGCACTCGGCGCCCTGAGCTGACGTATGTCGATTCAGCATTTCCTTGTAGAAGACTGCGAACCAATGATGAGGTCTCTTCCTGGCCCGGTTGCCTACGTAAGGCGTGAAGTTCAGCTAGGAAGGGGTCTAGTGACCCACCGAGCGCGAAGAGGCTCATTGTGAGGGCAACATCGGAGGCTGCAAGCAATCGTTCTAGACTTTGGGAAATGTGTGCAGAATATGCGATTTGAAGACTGGTTCCATTGAGGAGGGAAAGTCCCTCTTTCGGTCCTAATACCAAAGGTTCGATTCCCGCTTCGGCAAGAGCGGTCTCTGCAGAAATGCGTTTCCATTCGTCATCTTGCCAGACATCAACCATTCCCTCTCCTATCATCCCCATCGCGGCATGAGCGAGAGGTGCAAGATCACCACTTGCACCAAGGCTTCCTATCCGGGGTACGACAGGAATGATGCGATGCTCCAACATCGTTAGGATTTGTGTGACCACATCGGGTCGAATGCCACTGGCTCCCACTGCCAGTGCGTTCGCACGTGCGAGCATCATGGCTGCTGTTATCTCGGGAGCGAGTGGCTCGCCAACTGCACAGGCATGAGAACGGACCAGATTGACTTGCAATTCTCTCAATTGATCAGCAGGGATTGTGATGTCACATAAATCTCCAAATCCTGTTGTGACTCCGTAGATTGCTTCCTCTTTTTCGATAACGCGTTGGATGACATTTAGTGATGCAATCATTCGTTCGTAAGCTTCATCCTCGATGATTGTGGGGAGGAATACTCTATCTGGATAGAGTTCTCTCAGGTTGAAATCCCTGCCGTTGATTGTTCGCATCATCACACCTCGTCCAAGGGCTTCGAGTTCATGGGAACATCGATGCCGTGGTGCTCAGCTGCTTGGATTGCGCGTGTGTAACCAGCATCTGCATGGCGGAGGATACCGAGTTGGGGGTCGGTCGTCAGAACTCGTTGTAGACGTAGGGCAGCATCTTCAGTTCCATCAGCAACCACAACCATCCCTGCATGCTGCGAATAACCGATTCCTACACCACCCCCATGATGGATTGAGACCCATGAGGCTCCTGAGGCAACATTGGCCATAGCGTTCAGAAGTGGCCAATCAGAGACAGCATCTGATCCGTCAAGCATTGCTTCCGTTTCACGATTTGGCGAAGCGACACTCCCGCAGTCCAGATGATCGCGGCCAATGGCGATTGGTGCTGTGATCTCACCTGAAGCCACAAGATCGTTGATTGCCAAGCCCATTCGTGCACGCTCACCATGACCAAGCCAACAGATTCTACTCGGTAGGCCTTGAAAGGCAACCTGCTCATTTGCCATCTTTATCCAGCGAAGAAGCGACTCATCTTCTGGGAACAACTCCTCGACCAAGAGGTCAGTGCGATAGATATCTGCAGGTTCGCCTGAGAGAGCGACCCACCTGAAAGGACCCTTTCCATCACAGAACAGTGGCCGGATATAGGCGGGTACGAACCCAGGGAAACTGAATGCTCGGTCGCGATTGAGTCCACCAAGGACTGCTTGTTCGCGTATGTTATTACCATAATCGAAGACGATGCAGCCTTGTTCTTGCATTTGGACCATTGCTTCAACATGACGGGCCATCGCCCTCTGGCTTCGTTGAATGACATCATCCCGATGCATATGGCGTTCCTCTCGAGACATTTGCTCGGTTCCAGGTGCGATGTAACCATCCAATGGATCATGAGCTGAAGTCTGATCTGAGACAAGATCTGGTCGAAAACCTCGTTCAAGAAGTTCGGGAAATACATCCGCTGCGTTTCCAAGCAATCCAATAGATAGTGAACATTGATCACGTTTCGCTTGTTCGACTCGGCTGATTGCCTCATCGATATCTTCGACCCAATCATCAAGGTATTTCGTACGAATCCGAGCATCAAGGCGTTCGCGATCTACTTCAACGATGAGTGCGACTCCTCCGAGCATTGTTGTAGCGAGGGGCTGAGCGCCACCCATGCCACCGCATCCTGCCGAAAGGAAAATTCGTCCGATGAGATCTGAAGTTCCAAAGTTTGTGCGAGCTGCTGCAGCGAGGGTTTCGTATGTACCTTGTAGGATCCCTTGAGTTCCAATGTAGATCCACGAACCAGCCGTCATCTGCCCGAACATCATCAAGCCCTCCGTCTCCATGGCATCGAAGGTGTCCTTCGTAGCCCAAGCAGGAACGAGATTGGAGTTGGCGATCAAGACTCTGGGTGCATCTGGGAAGGTGCGGACGACACCGACGGGCTTTCCAGATTGTATCAGTAACGTTTCATCTGGCTGGAGTTCTTCCAACATCGAACGAATTCGTTTCCAAGCCTCCCATCCTCGTGCACATCGTCCTGTTCCCCCATACACGACCAATCGTTCAGGGTCCTCTGCTACGTCTGGGTGGATGTTATGATGGAGCATACGCCAAGCGCCTTCTGTTGCCCAAGTAGAGCATGTGCGCTCAATTCCTGTAGGTATGGTGACCGGATGAAGGGAGCCCTTGGCCCAGTCATCGCTCATATTTGTTCAAGCCTCGATTCGTCCTTCAAGGCATG